>JAITEK010000063.1 GCA_031282085.1 Coriobacteriales bacterium | reverse complement strand
GCGGCAGTTGCGCCCTTGCCTGCCCTTATGGTGCTCCTTACGTGAGCGCGGAGTCCAAGAAGTCCCGCAAGTGCGACTACTGCAAAGACTTTGTGGAGGCAGGGGAAAAGCCGGCCTGCGTCGCCGCCTGCCCCACACGTTGCCTGGACTATGGCGACATAGAGGAGTTACGAGCCGCACACGGCGAGGTAGACCAGGTTGAGCCTCTGCCCTCCGGCGACAAAACCGCTCCCACAATCTGCTTCAACCGCTCGCGACTGAACACCAACGGCGCACTGCCAGGTGAGACAGTCAATGCGCCGGAGGAGCTGGAGTCCAAAACACTAGTTGCGTAACGACAAACAGAAGTAGACGGCATGCCGCCTACTGTTGGAGGGAAAGACCATGACATACGATGAGAGTATGGAGAATATCCTGGCAGCGAGGGCAGGTGTTTACCGCATCCTGCAGAACATCTTTGGCAACGAGCCTAATCGAACAGACCTGGAGAACCTGCGTGCACAAGCCGCGAGAACGGTATTGGACTTCTTCGTACTGGCCGACACGGGCAAGGCAGCCTCTGAGTACACTGACGCGCGGCAACAACTCGAAGAATTACTCGAAGCTGAATTGTTGGAGCCGAATACCTTTGTTGCCAACGCCGCCGCAGCCTATACCAGGCTCTTTGTCGGCCCAGGGCCGACCCAAGCCAGTCCCTGGGAGTCGGTCTACAGGAGCGTTGACGCCACCCTCTTTTCACCGGATACCTTGTCTGTGCGCCGTGACTACGTTGAGGCGGGCTTCATCCCCAGCGCTTATCCGCAGGTGGCAGACGATCACATCGGCCTGGAGTTGGACTTTATGCAACGCCTGGCCCAGGAAGCCCTCAACGCCTACTCCTTGAGTGCGGCTTCCAGCGGTGGCGATGCAAGCGGCTACTCGGCGTTTCTGCGCCGTTCGGCCGACTTCCTCGACGCGCATCTCCTTACCTGGGTGGAAGCGTTCAGCCAGCAGATCCATCAGGCAGCCCCCGATTCCTTTTATCAACGAGCCTCCGCCCTACTGGTCGGCTGGCTCAAATTGGACCGATTAATCCTGGAAAGCACCGACCCAACCCCGTCCTTCTCTGTTAAAGCCTGTCGAAAGGCTCCGGTTCCACGGCGGGGATTTTGTCCATCAGTTGCCTGAAGCTCTCGCGACTACCACGCTTAGCCCTCTCCTCAAGGTAGTCCTCGGTCATCAGCACAGACATCTTCCTCATGCCATTCTCGTGCAAAGCGCGGGAATCTTTGGGCTAGGCAGGAAGGGGACGGGGCAAGTGGGGCAGAGGGGGACGGGGCAGCTGTCCCACCTGGTGAGATTGTTGCTGCATCGAAAACGTGTCATCATGTGGAACAGTTGCCCCGTCCCCCTGTCCCAGCCCCGTCCCCTTATGCGCGCTTTGCCGTCCGCACTTTGACGATGCCGACGACGGTGGGGATGAAGCTGATGACGACGATGGCGATGATGATGAGCTCGAAGTTGTCCTGCACGAAGGGGATGCCGCCGAAGAAGTAGCCCAACAGCGTGAAGATGGTCACCCAGAGCACGCCGCCGATTACGTTGAATACCGTGAAGCGGCCGAAGTGCATGCCGCCGACCCCCGCGAGGAAGGGCGCGAAGGTGCGGATGATGGGGAAGAAGCGCGTGAGGACCACGGCGAGCAGGCCGTATTTGTCGAACATGGCCTGGGTCTTCTCGATACGTTCAGGCGTAAGCGCCTTGACGCGGCCGGAGTCGATGATGGCCTGCCCCACTTTGCGGCCGATCCAGTAGTTGGAGGTGTTGCCGAGCACCGCGGCTATATACAGGCTGATGAGCAGGGCCGCGAGGTTAAGGCCGCCGCCCGGCGCGGCAAAGACCCCCGCCGCGAACAGCAGCGAGTCGCCCGGCAGAAAGGGCGTTACCACCAGTCCCGTCTCGATGAAGATGATGATGAACAGCGGTGTGTAGACCCACACCGGCCCCAGGTCAGTGATCCACTGAGCGATGAACCCACGCGGGTCACGCAGCAGGTCTATAAAGAATTGGATAATCTCCACAGAGGTCCTTTTTTCGGGGTTAGAATCTCCCGGTTTCTGTGGGTCGATGGATTGCCCTGAAAACAGGTTCTGAGCGCACAGAGCGTATTAACATACGTGAGTACACTCAGGTTCTGTTTGAAGGGCAAGACACGAGCCACAGGAAGCAGGAGGCTTGAGCGCTCGTCAGCGGCCCCTTATGGCTGCTTCCGCCAGGACCTGACCAGGTTCAGAGCATGACGCCGCCCAAGCCTCATCTATTCTCTCATAAATGAGGGGCGCGTGCGAAGACGACGCGGTCTCAGTTCTCTAAAAGGGCAGGGAACAGCGGCTCATCGCTCTCGACATGCATCAACTCAACGGTTCCGGTGAGGATGTCGACATACTGGTACGATTGACGGGTGATACGGCCACGTTTGCGCTCGACTTCCATGATGAACAGCTGCGGATGCGCCTGCGTGAGAACACCTTCACATTCGATGATCTTGGAGCGGCCCATATTTGCTTTGACTTTGAGTCGTTTGCCCGTCTGATGTGCCAGCGTATCGTGTATGCGCGCAACAATCGTCGCTTGCTGTGTTAAATCCATTAGGAATATCCTCCAGTAAACTTCAGTCAAACCGACATTGTAGCACCTTGAACAGCACTTTTATGTTACCAGTAGGTAACATTACCTGCCCTGACCGATGTTTTTCTCCTGTTGCCACTCCACCACACGACCGGCAGCCAGGGAGGCGGGGACATCTATGAGCCGCTGGTTGGACGAGCCGCACCAGGTCAGCTCAAGGCTTTTGAGGCGCTCAACAAACAAACCGTCTACCAGCACATCTACCTGCTCCAACAGGCGCGGAGCGGCCTCGTTGGGCGTCCCGCCCAGCAGGTTCTCAAAGCGATAGCCTGAGTAGGCCCATACCGTGAGGCCCTTCTCGCGGGTGCGGCGCGCCAGCTCGACAAGGGCCGCCGCCTGCTCAAACGGCTCCCCGCCGGTGAGGGTGATGCCCGCGAGCAGCGGGTTTGCCTCGACCTTCTGCCAAAGTACGTCGGTGGTGGTGGGTATGCCGCCCTCAAAGGGTTGCGCCTTGGGGTTGTGGCAACCGAGGCAATCGTGCTTGCAGCCCTGCGTAAAAACGGCAAAACGTATGCCGGGACCGTCGACGATGGAATCGTCGGCGGTCCCGTAAAGGGTCACTACGGACGGCTCGGTCTGGGATGCGTTCAGCGGTTCTGCCTGCGCTTCCTCCTGCGCCTCGCCCAGTGGCTCAGCGACCGTCCCAACTGCTGTTTCGCTCAACTCAAACCGCTTCTGACTCAAGCGACAGCCGGTGCTCGGCACCGGGAGCCTCGCTGGCAATATCTGTTGAGGCGATACCGTGCTTCACACGGTCATGCTCCTCGGCGCGCTTGCCGTTGTTAAAGCGGTCGAGCGTTCCCACCAGATAGCCGGTGATGCGGCGGATGCGCTCAAAGGGGACGTCACCCTCCTCGCGGCCGCATTTGGGGCAGCGGTCGCCGATGATGCCGTTGTAGCCGCAAATCGGGTCGCGGTCGACAGGGTGATTCACGCTGCCGTAGCCCATGCCGCATTCTTTCATGTGGCGGATGACCGCCTCAAAGGCCTCAAGGTTGCGGGTGGGGTCGCCATCAAGCTCGATGTAGCTGATGTGGCCGGCATTGGTGAGCGCGTGGTAAGGCGCCTCAAGCTCCACCTTCTTAAAGGCGTTGATGTCGTAATACACCGGCACGTGGAAGCCATTGGTGTAGTAATCGCGGTCGGTGATACCTGGTATGGAGCCAAAACGCTCACGGTCGATGCGCACAAAGCGGCCGGAGAGGCCCTCGGCGGGCGTCGCAAGCAGCGTGAAGTTCAACCCGGTGTCGGCAGATTTGGCGTCCAGATAGCTGCGCATATGGCCGATGATCTCCAGCCCGAGGTTCTGCGCCCGCTCGCTCTCACCGTGGTGCTCACCGATGAGCGCCTTGAGGGTCTCAGCCAAGCCGATGAAGCCCACGGAGAAGGTGCCGTGCTTGAGCACCTCGCCCACCTCGTCGCTCCACCCGAGCTTCTCAGAACCCGTCCACACGCCCTGGCCCATGAGGAAGGGCATGTTGTAGACCTTCTTGTGACGCTGGATCTCAAAGCGGTCGAGCAGCTGATCACAGACGAGGCGGAGCTTGCTGTCGAGCATCTCGAAGAACAGATCCACATCGCCCTTTGAACGGATGGCAAGGCGCGGCAGGTTGATGGAGGTAAAGCTCAGGTTGCCGCGGCCAGGTGTGACCTCGTTGGTGGGGTCGTAGGTGTTGCCGATGACACGGGTGCGGCAGCCCATGTAGGCAACCTCGGTCTCCGGCGTACCCTTGTAATACTGCGCGTTAAAGCTCGCGTCGAGGAAGCTGAAATTGGGGAACAGCCGCTTGGCCGAGACCGCGCAGGCCTGCCTGAACAGGTCGTAGTTGGGATCGGTGGGATTAAAGCTCACGCCCTCCTTCACACGGAATATCTGGATGGGGAAGATAGGCGTCTCGCCGTGGCCTAAGCCCTCCTCGGTTGCCAGCAGGATGTTCTTGATGACCATGCGGCCCTCGGCCGTGGTGTCCATGCCGTAGTTGATGGAGGAGAACGGCGTTTGGGCGCCGGCGCGCGAGTGCATGGTGTTAAGGTTGTGGATGAATGCCTCCATCGCCTGGTGGGTCGCCTTGTCCGTGTCGGCCTTGGCCTGCTTGGCGGCGTAGGCCTGCACGCGGTCTACCAGCGACTTTGCAAGCTCAAGCTCCTCAACCAGGGCAATCTTCTCGGCGGCGGTGTAGTTGACGTCCATGGCAAGCGTCGGCCACAGGCCCGTCTCACCTTCCACGCGGGCGCACAGCGCGTCGATCTGCTCCTTGGAGACCTCTGTCTCAGTGAGCAGCTCGAGGGCCGCAATGAGGTTCTTGCGATAGAAGCGGCGGAAACTCTTGCGCACGCCAACGGCCATGCCGTAGTCGAAGTTTGAGATGGACTGGCCGCCGTGCTGGTCGTTTTGGTTGGACTGGATGGCGATGCAGGCAAGCGCCGAGTAGCTCGTGATGTCGCTCGGCTCGCGCAGCACGCCGTGACCGGTTGAGAAGCCGCCCTCAAAGAGCTTGACGATGTCGATCTGGCAGCAGGTGGTCGTAAGCGTGTAGAAGTCGAGGTCGTGGATGTGGATGTCGCCCTCGCGATGCGCCCTGGCATGCGGTTCGGAGAGCACGCTCATCTGATAATACTGCTTGGCGGTCTCCGAGCCGTACTTGAGCATGGTGCCCATGGCCGTGTCCGCATCGATGTTGGCGTTCTCCCGCGCGACGTCGAAGTCCTTGGCGTCGGAATGGGTGATCTTGTCGATGGTCTGCATGAGCTTGGTGTTCATCTCGCGGGCGCGGCTGCGCTCGGCGCGGTACTTGATGTAAGCGCGCGCAATCTGCACGAAGCCGTTCTCAGCGAGCACCTCCTCAACGAGGTCCTGAACGCCCTCGACTGTCGGGGTGCCCTCGATGGCGCCCTCTTCGATCTTCTTTACTACCTGCTGCGCGAGGTTGTCGGCGACCGCGCGCTCCTTCAGCGACCCGGAGGCGGAAAACGCCTTCTCGATGGCGTCCGCGATCTTCTCCGTCTCGAAGTTGACTGCCCTGCCGTCGCGTTTAACTATACTCGTTACCACGTCAGTTCTCCTTTTCGTTCTACGTTTCTGCAACATTATGTTGTTATGAAGCTGCCCCTTGGGATAGTTGCCTCCACCGTGTTCCATTTGCAAAACCACAAGTGGTGAAGGTGCTTGCCGCCCTTTCCACAGGTTACTCACCTGTTGTACCCAGTTTATACACAACATATTGTGGATAGCCCGAGAAGTGCAGCATAGATATGGTAGGACTACTCCCTGGCTTTTTCAAGAGGTGTTTGGAAGATTTTTAAGATTTTCCGCGAGCGGGAGGGCGGATGGGAGCATTCTGTCGTATGCCCAAGACAAGGGCGACATTGAGGCGGGGTTCTTTTCCGGGGAGTGGTCGGCTGTCAAAACGTGTACTTTTTGATAGCACGTCAAGCATAGCACAGAATCGCTTAACGCTGGGGAGCTCGAGGCAATGATTGCCTGTTCGCGGAGTCGGGAGGCAAAGCCTTGCCCCAAGTTGCTGGCAAAAAACGGCGTTATCAAAAAGTACACTTTTTGATAACGCTTGGTAGGTGCGCCTGTCTAGCGCAAGCGGGGAAGACGCGGCACTCCAGCCTTTTAATGTTGGCACGACATAGTACGTGAAGGGAGTCCCATCATGGCATTTGAGAAGAAGGACGAAAACGTAGGAGGACAGGCAGCACAAGGTACCGATTCTGCTCAGTCACAACAAAGCTATCAGCAGTCGGATGTTCCGCCAGCGCAACATAATACGTATGTTACCGCTGTTGCCACCGCTGTTGCTACCACGGAACAAAAAGGAAATGGCCTGGGCGTGACCGCGCTGGTCTTGGGTATCATCGCGATAATCGGTTCATGGATACCTTTCCTGAATATCTTTTCCCTCCTGTTTGCAATCGTCGCAGTTTGTCTGGGTATTGCAGGCCTGATCGTCGGTATCGTGAAGAAGCGTTCCAAGGGCCTCGCGATTGCCGGGCTCGCGCTTGGCGTCATTTCGATCATCATCTTCGCGGCCGCGAACGTCGCTGCCCTCGATGCTATCGACGACGCGTACGCGCCCATCAACACGGGTGGCTCCTCGGGAACCGAACAGTCGGGCGGCTCTCCCGCGCTGGATGCGGAAGAACCTGCCGTGGAGGAGACAATCGTTCCCCTTGGAACAGCTGTGAATACGGCGAAATTTGAGATACTCGTTAATGGCAGCTCAAGTACCACGCAGATCAATGACGGCCAGTTTCTCTCCTATGAACCCGACGCGGGAAACGAGTACGTGATCATAAACGTCTCGCTGAAGAACATCTCAAATGAGATGGAGAGTTTTGATTGCTCGGACTTTCAACTGGTAACGCTGGACGGCAGCATACAGTACTCACCGTCGTCCCTGATCATCACATCGGGGGACGAGACCTTCTTCTGGTTTGATTCATTGAATCCCGGCACGGCGAAAACAGGCAACGTCGTATTTGAACTTCCCCAGGGAATCGACCTGTCAACGCTGAAGCTGCGCTACAACGACACGTGGTCATTCGACGCGAACCACTACTTCTTCGCAATCCAATAACGGAGAAGACGGGGCTACGGCCCCTTTTGAGCAAACACTTTCCGGAAGACCCGCATGGTTTGCGGGTCTTCTGCTGTTTTCGCGACAAGAGGAATGCGGCAATTGGCCCGTCCCCCTGTCCCAACCCTGCCTCGTCTCCCTGTTTAAAAAGGGAATTGTAGCCCCTGCCCTGTTGCGGGAGTATAATACGGGCTGCAAAGCGGCAGATAGCCGTTTTAACTGATTGCCTGCTGCGGATAATGGGAAGCAAACAGCAGCGCAATGGAGGAGGACCGGGGACCTTAGCCCTCCTCTCAACAAGGCAGCCTTGGCCAGCCCAAGGCGCGTAAAAAGGAGGAAGCACTATGGACAAAAAGAAAGGTACTTTGTCACGCAGGGCGTTTTTGGGCATGGGAGGCGTTGCGGCGGCCTCGGTAACGGCGGCGTCCCTGGTGGGGTGCAGCCCGGCTCCCGATGGAGGCGGCTCGGGAGGCGGCGGGGCAGAGCCCGAGGACCTGGGCGGCAGTATAGCCGTTATGAAACCGATTGCCGAAGCTGACATCGCCGAAACCATCGAGGCCGAGATAGTGGTCATCGGCGGCGGCCTCTCTGGCAGTGTCGCCGCAGCAACCGCGGCAGAAGCAGGCAAGAACGTCGTCGTATTGCAGAAGGCCGAAGTCGCCGTGTCAAACGGTGCCGGTGGTGCCGCCTGGAACTCCAAGGTCATGAACGACCTAGGCATCGACTTCGACCCTTGGGAGGCAGTCATCGAGTGGACCCGCCAAGGAGAGAACCGCGCCGACCTCAACCTGCTCAAGACCTGGATATACAACTCCGGCCCCACGATGGACTGGCTTATCCCCCTTACCAACGACGTTGAGGGCGTGGGCCCGGTAATCTCTGGCCTGAACCTCGGGATGGACTACCCGGACCGCTGGAACTTTGCCTACGGCTGCGTGCATATGTGGCTTGGCCAGATGGGACCGCTGTCTCAGTGGCTGCTCGACTACGCCGAGGAAAAGGGCGGCACGGTACTTTACAGCACACCGGCCGTGCAGATCGTCCGCGACGGCAACAACACCGGCAGGGTCTCCGGGGTCATCGGCAAGAAGGAGGACGGCACCTACGTGAAGGTCAACGCGTCAAGCGCCGTTATTCTGGCAGCGGGCGACTACGGCAACAACCCGGTGCTGCGCGCCAAATACCTGTCTTTTGCGGAGGGCCTCAAATCTGCCTATATGCGTCCCGATGTGAACACCGGCGACGGCCAGTACATGGGCATATACGTCGGCGGCAAGATGCAGCTTGCGCCGCATTGCTCCAATATTCACTTTGACCCGCCGATCGACGTCCCGGATGTCCCGGGATCGGGCATACCCTGGCTGTTTGTGAACAAGAACGGCAAGCGCTTCTGCAACGAGGACATGCAGTATGGGCAGCTCTGGGCGCAGGCCATGAACCAGCCCGACTATATGTACTACCAGATCTTCGACGACAACTTCCGCACCGACTGGGAGAACATGGGCTCCGGCATGATGAAGAAGGAGCCGCCGGTTCCCATCGTTGAAGGCACTGAGGCCGCCGTGGCTGACGGCAAGGCCTTCAAAGCCGACACCATTGCCGACCTTGCCGCTGCCATCGGCGTCCCGGCTGATGCGCTACAGGCAACCGTTGAGCGCTACAACACGCTGTGCGATGTCGGCTACGACGATGACTACGGCAAGCAGAAGGCACGCATGAAGCCGATTAAGGTTGCGCCGTTTTACGGTATCGCCCGCGCGCCAGGCATCCTCTGCACGCTAAACGGCATCATCACCAACGGCGATTGCCAAGCGCTTGATGAGAGCCACCAGGTCATCGAGGGGCTTTACGCCGTAGGCAACTGCCAGGGCAACTACTTTGGCGGGCTTGAGCACCAGATGGTCATACCCGGCATGAGCATCGGCCGCGCCATGACCACCGGCCGTGTCGCAGGCCTTCTCGCCTCTGGCCAGGAGATTGCCAAGGGCCGGTACTAGTACGGCTTCAAAAGGCGAGGAGCCGTGGAGGCGGGACAACTGTCCCACTTTGCGTAAGGGTTTTGCAGAAGGCCTGTGTGTTTTGCAGG
>JAITEK010000046.1 GCA_031282085.1 Coriobacteriales bacterium | reverse complement strand
CCCCGTAACTATCAGAGCAGGAAACGTGCTGCCCACGCGTCTGATGGTCTCAGCAATAGCTCGAGGATAATAGCGCACGGCACACTCCCTGTCTCTCTTGTTAAAATCAAACATCTAATATTCAATTTTACCACATCAAAACTGAGAGCACCAGGAAGGAGCAGGGAAGCTGCTGTCTCACGAGGATGCCCTCATGAGGACGCTGTGCGTCCCGCGGTGTTTTGCGAGTCCGGTCGCTATTGCGCCCGGTTGGATTCTGGCATAAAGCCAGAATGACGGACGCTTTTATGCTCGTCATTCCGGGTTTATCCCGGAATCTCGTCGCACGCGATAGCGGGCGACGCATCCAGAGCGTGCGCAGCATGCGACACACGACTCTCGGCGCAAAAAAGACCCGCCGGGCGGTTGCCGGGCGGGTCTTTTGCGCGAGTGAAAAGTAGCAGCTACGAGAGGATACCGTGCAGGAAGCCTCCGTTGAGGGTGATGAAGAAGGGGACGAAGACGAGCGAGACCACCGTCACCACCTTGATGAGGATGTTGATGGAGGGGCCGGAGGTGTCCTTGAAGGGGTCGCCCACTGTGTCACCGACAACGGCGGCCTTGTGCGCCTCGGAACCTTTGCCGCCATGCGCGCCGGTCTCGATGTACTTCTTGGCGTTATCCCAGGCGCCGCCCGTGTTTGCCATGTAGACACTCATGAGGAAGCCCGCAGCCAGCACGCCGATCAAAAAACCGGCGAGGATGTTCACGTCGAGGATGCCCAGCACTACGGGGATAACAACAGCGAGGATACCCGGCAGCATCATCTCCTTGAGCGCGGCCTGGGTGGAGATGCGCACGCAGGCTTCGGTGTCGGGCTCAACGCCCGGCTCGCCCTGGAGCAGGCCCTTGATCTCGCGGAACTGCCGGCGAATCTCGATGATCATGGCATTGGCGGCACGCGAGACCGCGCCCATGGTCATGGCGCCGAAGAAGAAGGGCATCATCGCGCCGATAATCACACCGACGATGACGAAGGGGTTGGCCAGGTCGATGTTCAACCCCGCGTCAGCGGGCAGCTTTGCGTCGAGGTTGGTCTTAAAGGCCACAAACAGTGCCAACGCCGTCAACGCAGCGGAGGAAACCGCAAAGCCTTTGGCAACGGCGGCGGTGGTATTACCTACGCTGTCGAGTTGGTCGGTGCGCTCACGGATCTCGGGCGGCAGACCGGCCATTTCAGCGATGCCGCCGGCATTGTCGGCAACAGGGCCGTACGCGTCAACACCTACCGTGGTCGCAGTGGTGGTGAGCATGCCGAGGGCCGAGAGGCCAACGCCGTAGACACCGAACTGCACAGCGGCCTCGGCGCCACCGACCTGCATACCGCAGACGTAGGCGATGGCAACCGCGGCGACCAGGACGATGGCAGGCATAACCGTGGAAAGCATACCCGTTGAGAGCCCCTCGATGATGTTGGTCGCGTAGCCGCTCTCAGACGCCTGGGCGATCTTCTTAACGGGCTTGTGGTGGTAGCTCGTGTAGTACTCGGTGATCTTGCCGATGGCAAGCCCCGCGGCCAGGCCGGCAGCGGCTGAGCCGAAGAACCAGATCGTCTTCAGGCCGGCGCCGGAGTTGCTTTGCCAGAGCAGGACCACGAGCAGGATCAGCACAAAGACGATGCCGGAGGTCAGGAAGGTGCCCCGGTCGAGCGCCTTGTGGATTTTGGAGGAATCGTTGGTGTTGACGGCGAACAGGCCGAGGATGGAGGCGATGATGCCGCCAGCGGCCAGCACAAGCGGCAGCACGAGGGCAAGCGTAGCATCCACACCGGTGATGAGCTGCCCGGCAGTCATGGCCACGGCAAGCGCCATCGGCGCGAGGATGGCGCCGGCATAGCTCTCGTAGAGGTCGGCGCCCATACCGGCGACGTCGCCCACGTTGTCACCCACGTTATCGGCGATAACGCCGGGGTTGCGCGGGTCGTCCTCGGGGATGCCGGCCTCAACCTTGCCCACGAGGTCGGCGCCCACGTCGGCAGCCTTGGTGTAGATACCGCCGCCAACACGGGCGAACAGCGCGATGGATGAGGCGCCCATGACGAATCCGTCAACAGCCTCGATGTTATGGGCGAGGTTGACGTTGCCCACCAGCAGCACGATAGCCCACAGCGAGAGGCCCAGAAGACCGAGCGATGCCACGGTGAGGCCCATCGTCAGGCCGGAACGATAGGCAACACGCAGCGCCTTGGCGATACCGGTGGTAGCCGCCTGCGTCGTGCGCGAATTAGCGCGGGTTGCCACGTACATGCCGATGTAGCCGGCGACAACAGAAAGCGCGCCACCCGTAAGGAAGGCGGCCGCCGTAAGCGGGCTGATGGCAAAACCGAGGATGATGGCAACGACGATCGCAAAGATGATGAGCGCGCGGTACTCAGCGAACAAGAAGGCGGTTGCGCCCTTTTGCACCAAACCCGACAGATGCTGCATCCGCTCGTTGCCAGGGTCTTGCTTGAGCACCCAAAACGCCAGGTAGGCCGCCACTCCCAAGCCGATAACCGCCGCAATCGGGGCCAACCAGGCAAGTGACTGTGCTACAAAGTCCTCTCCCATGAAATCCTCTCCTTCTCAAGAATCCAAACCATTTGCCAGAGCGTTTCTCTCTTACGCGTAACATCCAGGAAACGCCCTCAAAACACAACCCTGCAATTCTACTGGAAATCATCCCCTCGTAAC
>JAITEK010000026.1 GCA_031282085.1 Coriobacteriales bacterium | reverse complement strand
TGCTCAAGAAGCTCAAGGGGGCGCACGGCATGCATACCGTCATGCTCACGGGCGACAACGCGACCACAGCCCAGGCCATCGCCCGGGAGGCGGGTATCGAGCAGGTGCACTCTGAGCTTCTGCCCCATGAGAAGATGGAGCGCATCGAGGAGCTCAAGCGACAATACAAAACGGTTGCCATGGTCGGCGACGGCATCAACGACGCCCCGGCCCTCGCGCTTGCCGATGTGGGCATAGCCATGGGTGCCGCCTCCAGCGACACGGCCATCCAGGTGGCCGACGTCGCGCTCATGGCTGGCAATATCGAGGTGCTGCCTGCGTTCTTCCGCCTTGCGCGCAAGGTCGTCAGCACCATTCACGTCAACATCGTCTTTGCACTTGCGGTTAAGGCAACGGTCATGGTGCTCGCCATCGTGGGCATCGCGCAGATGTGGATGGCGATCTTTGCCGACGTGGGCGTGCTCATCCTCGTGCTGCTCTACAGCATGCGCCTCGGCCTGGGCAAGGTCCGCCTCTAGGCCCAGCGGTCCAACGGCGCGGCTTCGTGCGAGGCTACACGCGACTCCGTGATTGCGGTACAATCACAAGCGATATGTGGAAACATCTGTTTACATATCGCACGGAGATACCCGAGGGCCTCGGCTGGGAACACTTCGGCGCCGCGCACCTGACCTATTTGATTGGGTTCGTCCTCGCGACGATTGTCATGGTGATAATCTACCGCCGCGGCACTGACTCGCGCCGCAAGGTGATACGCGTTGCCTACGCCTGGATCGTCGTGCTGCTTGAGGTCGTCAAACAGATCATCTGCCTGGCAATGGGCGTCTACGAGCCTGGCCTGCTGCCGTTCCACCTTTGCGGCATGAGTATCATCTTCATCGTGGTGCACGTCGTCTGGCCCAACAGGACCACGGCTGAGCTGCTTTACAGCCTGTCGGTGCCGGGCGCCATCGCGGCCTTGCTGTTCTCAGACTGGACCATGTATCCGCTTGCCAACTTCTTCTGTCAACAGAGCTTCTTCATACACTTCTTCGAGTTCTCCTTCCCCATCCTGCTGCTCAGTACCGGCGAGTTGCGGCCACGCTTCACCCAGTTGTGGCGCTGCGTGGTGTACCTGCTCGTCGTGGTGCCACCCATCTACTACTTCAACCATGCCTTCAACACCAACTTCTTCTTCCTCAACGAGGCGGCTCCTGGCTCGCCACTGTCCTTCCTGCAATCGTCGCTCGGCAACCCTGGTTACATCTTCGGCTTCATAGCTCTGGTTGCCGGCGTTTGGGTGCTGATGTACCTCCCGTGGATATTCAAGACCTGGCGCGAGAAGCGCGCGACAGCCGCGGCCGCGTAAGGTTGACGCCGCCAGTTGACGCCGCTCCATCGATTGAATAGCAAATTGGCGGAGAATCGCTGCATGTGAGTAGCGCAGATGCTTCATAACTGGTACACTTGCGACGGTTCTATTCTTCCAGTGCTCGCGCTGGGATATATAATGTAGTCTAAACGTAACACTATGAGGGTCTGAAAGGATACACCATGGACGAAACCGGAGTATTGGCACTTCTTGATGAACTGTCTGACCTTATCGAGGATGGTAAGCCCGCACTGGGCAACAGGGATAGAAGACAGATCGAGGTGGCACCGGCGCTGGACATCATCGATGAGATTCGCCAGTCGTTTCCCGTGGAGTTCTCACAGGCACGTCAGATAGTCCGCGAACGTCAGGGGCTTCTGGAGGACACCGAAGCCGAGTGTAATCGCATCCTTGAAGACGCGCGCAACCAGGCGCTGATTATCGCCAGCGAACAGGAGATCGTCCGTATCGCCCAGCAGCAGGCCGAGAACATCATCGCGGATGCGCGCGAGATGGAGCGCGAGACCCGCGCGGGGGCCGAGGATTACGCGGACAGCGTCTTCTCCCATATCGAGAGCACGCTGGATTCCCTCAACGAGAACGTGCGGCGCTGCCGCGAGAGGCTCAACAACAAGGCCACCCGCTGAGGCGACGATACCAAAACCGTGCATAAGGCCGCCGGTTTTGGGCGTGCCCAGAGCGTCGTGCCGAGATACGGTTTGAGGTGCTTGTGATGGATACCATACCGAACCTATCCTATAACCTGCTCGCGGAGTTAGACGAGCCCTACGCGAACCGCGAACTCGCGGGTCGTCTGTCCTGCACGCGTCTGACCAGGGGTACGCAGGATTTTGCGCTTGCCGATGGAATATCCTACGAGCTGACGCTCGCCAATACCGGCGAGGGCATACTGCTGACGGGCACCGCCCACGCAACCGGCACAACGGAATGTGCCCGCTGTCTGGAGGAGGCCGCCTTTGAGGTGACAGGTGAGGTTGTGGGTTACTTCATCCTGAACCCCAGTCAACATGATGAGGAGCTTTCGGACGATGAGTTCACGGTTGTAGGGCCGGATGGTATAGTCGATCTGGCTGTCCCTGTTGTTGCGGCGGTCATCTATGAGCTACCCCAGGTGTTGCTCTGTAAGGAGGATTGCGCCGGCCTGTGTCCCATCTGCGGAGCGAATCTCAACGAGCAGGACTGCGGTTGTGCCGATGAGCCCCGCTCCGACCACCCCTTCGCCGTCCTCAAGGACCTCATAGGCGACTGACGCGTGTCACACGTCCCGCTGCGCGCGACGTGTGATTTTCTTCGCAATATCAATGTTATATCTGTTATCATAATTCGGTTCGACTATTACGCATGCTCGATGACTCTGGCCGCTTGTGGCCCCGATAGGGGTTGTGGTTCGGGGGTTGACTCGGGCAGAGGGCCGGCAATCCGCATAAGCGGAACCGGCAACAACAAAAAGGAGAAAACATGGCTACGACTGTAAGTATCAGGTCGCTGCTCGACGCGGCCGTCCATTTTGGACATCAGACTCGTCGGTGGAACCCCAAGATGAAACCCTACATCTTCACCGACCGCAACGGCATCTACATCATCGACCTCAAACGGACCCTCATCGAGCTGGATAAGACCTACAGCTTCGTGAGCGATCTCGCGGGACGGGGTGGGACCCTGTTGTTCGTGGGTACCAAGAAGCAGGCCCAGGAGGCCGTCGCCGTGAACGCCGAGCGTTGCGGCATGCCTTATGTGAACGCCCGCTGGCTGGGCGGTATGCTCACGAATTTTGTAACCATCCGTTCACGCGTCACCCATATGGAGGACCTTGAGGCCATGGAGGCCGACGGACGCATGGCGGCCCTTCCTAAGAAGGAGCAGATACTGCTGCGCAAGGAGCTGGGCAAGCTGCGGGCCAACCTCAACGGCGTGCGCAACATGAAAACGGTCCCGCAGGCGATTTTCGTCATCGACACCAAGCGCGAGGAGATCGCCATCCACGAGGCGCATCGTCTGGGAATCCCCGTCATCGGCGTCCTCGATACGAACGCAGACCCGGATGAGGTCGATTTCGGCATCCCTGCCAACGACGACGCGATTCGTTCGGTCGCCCTGTTGTGCGAGGTCGTCGCCGATGCGGTAATCGCAGGCGCGACGCGTGCGACTATCTCGGAGGCTGAGCTTATCGAAGCGCCCGCGCCCATACCGGCGCCCGCCGAAGCTGCGCCGGCGGAGGCAACCGCAGCTGTTGAGCCCGTGGCGGAGGCTGTTGCTGAGCCCGTGGCGGAGGTCGCTGCAGAGGATGCTGCGACAGCAGAGGCAACTCAGCCCGAGGCTGAATAACAGAAGAACCCGGCCAAGGCCGGACAGCAAGACGGACAAGACCATAAAGACCATACTGGGAAAGCTGAGAAAGGAATCATCATGGCAGAGATCACTGCTTCCCTTGTCAAGGAACTGAGGGAGATAACCGGCGCGGGGATGATGGAGTGCAAGAAGGCGCTCACCGAGGCCGAGGCCGACATCGAGAAGGCCATAGACGTACTGCGCACCCGTGGTTTGGCTGCCGCCGCCAAGAAGGCAGGCCGTGCGACCAACGAGGGGCTCATCATCGCGCTTTTGAGCGACGACGCCAAGACCGCGGCGTTGGTAGAGGTCAACTGCGAGACGGACTTCGTCTCCCGCAACGAGGTGTTCGGCGGCTATGCCGCCAAGGTCGCCCAGGCGGTTTTGGCCAACGACCCCGCCGACATCGACGCGCTCAAGGCTTCGACCGTAGATGGCGAGACCGTTGAGGCCATCCTCACGGAGGCCATCCACACCATCGGCGAGAACATCCAGATAGCGCGCTTCGTCCGTCGTGAGGCGCCGGGCGGCGTGTTCTCAAGCTACATCCACGGCGGCGGCCGTCTCGGCGTCCTCGTGCAGTTCGCCTTCAGCAATGCGGGTACCGCTGCTGCCGACGGCTTTAAGACCTTGTCCAAGGACATCGCCATGCAGGTTGCCGCCTCCAATCCCGGCGCGGTTACCCGCGAGGGCTTTACCGCGGAGGTCATCGAGCATGAGATGGCTATCTACAAGGCCAAGGCTGCTGAGTCCGGCAAGCCCGAGAACATCCAGGAGAAGATAGCGGAGGGCAATCTCAGGAAGTTCTACCAGGAGAATACCCTCGTTGAGCAGGCCTTCGTCAAAGAGCCGGACAAAAACGTCCAGGCCATCATCGACGGCGTCTCCAAGGCTGTCGGCGACACCATCACGGTTATCGGCTTCGACCGCTTCGAGGTCGGTCGCGGTTAGGCACTGCGTGGAGTTTGAGCACAACGCGGGTATCTCCTTTATGGAGTATGCCCGCTTTTGCTATAGTGGGATAGGCAGGCAAGCGCCTCGGCACAGGCACTGACGCGAAGAATCGAGCAAAGGAGAGCTGTGACGGGATTCAAATACAAACGGGTACTTCTCAAGCTGTCGGGTGAGCATCTGGCCGGCAACCAGGGCTATGGCATAGACCCACGGGTTATCAGCGGCCTTGCGGAGCAGATCGGGCGTATCCGGGAGCAGGACGTGCAGCTCGCCATCACCGTGGGCGGCGGCAACATCTTCCGCGGCATGGCCGCCTCAACCGAGGGCATGGATCGCAGCCAGGCCGACTACATCGGCATGCTCGCCACGGTTATGAACGCACTCGCCCTGCAGGAGGCCCTTGAGCGTGCAGGGGTATTCACGCGTGTGCAGAGCGCAATCGCCATGCAGGAGGTCGCCGAGACCTATATCCGCCGTCGCGCCCTCAGACATCTTGAGAAGGGACGCGTCGTCATCTTCGCCGGTGGTACGGGCAACCCCTACTTCACCACCGACACAACGGCGGCGCTGCGCGCCTGCGAAATAGGCGCCGACGTGTTCATGAAGGCGACAAAAGTCGATGGCATCTACGACAGCGACCCGGTGAAGAACCCCGGCGCCCAACGCTTTGAGCGGATCAGCTACCTCGACGTGCTGACCAAGGAGCTGCATATCATGGACACCACAGCTATCTCGCTGTGCATGGACAACAAACTGCCCCTCATCGTGTTCAGCCTTGAGAAGGAGGGCACGATGGAAGCAGCCCTGCGCGGTGAGCCGGTGGGGACTGTCGTGTACTGAGACCGTTGGAATCTTTGTTTGTAAGGAGATTGTCATGATCGATGAGGTTATTGCCGCAACGACCGATAAGATGGATAAGACCGTCGCGAACCTCTCGCACGAGTTCTCCACTATCCGCACCGGTAGGGCGTCGGCCGCCATGCTGGAGCGTATCCACGTTGACTATTACGGCGTGCAGACGCCGATAACGCAGTTGGCAAGCGTTAAATCCCCCGAGGCGCACCTGCTCGTTGTTGAGCCCTGGGACAAGCAGATACTCAACAACATCGTAAAGGCGATACAGGCAAGCGACCTCGGTATCACCCCCTCCAACGATGGTGGCGTCATCCGCCTACCGTTCCCGCTGCCGACTGAGGAGCGGCGCCGGGAGCTCGTCAAACAGTGCCGCCACATCGCCGAGGAGGCAAAGGTCGCCCTGCGCAACGAGCGACGCGACGCCAATACGCGGCTCGAGCGTCTCATCAAGGACGAGGACGTCTCCAAGGATGAGGTGCATCGTGCCGAGGAGCAGATACAGAAGCTGACCGACCTGCACGTCACGAAGGTCGACGAGGCGCTCAAGCACAAAGAAGCAGAGGTCATGGAGGTATAGTCCCTAAGCCACGGCAGAGATTGGTAGCGTTGATTGATAGCTGGTAAGTCAAAAGAGCAGCTCAGGCGGCTATTTGAGCCTATGCCTGACGACATCGACTTTGCGGCGCTCGACTTTGAGCGTGTCCCCGCGCATATCGCCGTCATCATGGACGGCAATGGGCGTTGGGCGACGCAACGCAATAAGAGCCGTGCGGCCGGGCACAAGGCAGGCATCGAAGGCGTGCGTGCCCTCATCCGCACGGCCAACGACCTGGGCGTACGCTACCTCACCATCTACTCCTTCTCCACCGAGAACTGGGCGCGACCAGCTATGGAAGTGAAGACGCTCATGACGCTGTTCGCCAACACGATGGCTGCCGAACTTGCGGGTCTGCACGAGGAACAAGTGCGCGTGCGCACCATCGGCGACCTGTCGTTGCTGCCCGCCAAGACGCGCAAGACCTTTGAGGACGCCGTCTACCGTACCCGGAACAATGAAGGCATGACGCTCGTCGTGGCGGTCAACTACGGATCGCGGGACGAGATCGTGCGTGCTGCTCAAGCCATCGCGCGCCGCGCGCGGGCCGGCGAGCTCGACGAGGCCGCCCTGGATGCGCTTGACCCCGCAGCCTTTGCCGGCTACCTCCAAACTGCTGGCATTCCCGACCCCGACCTGCTCATCCGTACGAGCGGGGAGTGTCGCCTCTCCAACTTCCTGCTGTTCCAGATAGCCTACAGTGAGCTGTATATCACACCCGTTCTCTGGCCGGACTTCGACGCTCACGAGTTGCTGCGCGCCATTATCGACTTCCAAGGCCGCAAGCGGCGTTTCGGGGGTGTGTGAAATGGGCGAGTTCAAGGCGCGGGTGCTCACCGCGGCGGTGTTCTCCCTGTCCATCGTGGCTCTCGCGGTCGCAAGTCGCGCCACAACGGTGCTCATGGCCGCCGCCCTCTCCGCACTCTGCTCCTTTGAGCTGTTCCGCATGCTGCGCAAGGACGCGAAACTGCCCAACGAGTTCCTCGGCACGGCGGTCGCGACCGCCTACCCCCTCGTCTACGCGATCTGGCACTTCAACGGCCTGCTCTCGCTGACGGTCACCTTTGCCTGTGCCCTGCTTATCTGGTATGTGTTCTACACGCCGGCGCGCATCACCGACGTGGCGATAACGCTGTTCGGCGCCTGCTATACGGGGTTGATGCTCTCCTCACTGGTGATGATACGGGAGATACTTGATGGGTTTTGGGGCGGCGTGCTGGTCGTCGGCGTGCTGCTCTCCGTTTGGGCCAACGACACCTTTGCCTATCTTATCGGCTCAAAATTCGGCAAGCATCCGATGGCGCCGCGTATCTCGCCCAAGAAATCCTGGGAGGGTTTTGTCGCGGGCGTTATCATGTCGGTGGCGGTGTGGTGCGTGCTCCCGCTGATACCAGGCCTGGAGCTGCCCATCGGCTGGGCCATCGTCGGCGGTTTAGCCTGCGGCTGTATCGGCATACTCGGCGATCTGGTGGAGTCGCGCATCAAGCGCAACACCGGCTTTAAGGATTCAAGTAATCTGCTGCCGGGGCACGGCGGCTTCCTCGACCGTTGCGACTCGCTCATCGTGGTCGCCGCGGTCGCCTCTCTCATCTTCCGCTTGATAGGTCTGTAATGCAGCGCCTCGCCTTGCTCGGATCGACCGGCTCCATCGGCCGCCAGGCCCTCGACGTCGCACGGTGCAATCCCGCTTCCGTGCAGGTGGTGGCACTCGCCGCTCATCGCAACGTCGAGTTGCTCGTTGCGCAGGCGCTCGAGTTCGGCGCAAAGGCTGTGGCGGTAGGTGATGAGGAGCTGAGGACGCATCCCGCGCTCGCGCAGCTTCCCGCCGAGGTCACCGTCTGCTTTGGCGCCGCCGCCGTTGAGGCACTCTGCGCACTTGAGGATGTTGACGTTGTGCTCAACGCCCTGGTGGGCGCTGCGGGTCTCAGGGCGAGCTACAGCGCACTGCGTCTGGGGCGGCGCTTGGCGCTTGCCAACAAGGAGTCGCTGGTGGTAGGTGGCGACCTCATCATGCCGCTTGCGACCCCTCAGACGCTGCTACCCGTGGACTCGGAGCACTCGGCCATCTACCAGTGCCTGGTGGGGGAGAGCGCCGGCGAGGTCAGCCGCCTATGGCTCACGGCCTCCGGCGGGCCGTTTCGCGGGTGGAGCCGCACGCAGCTGGCGCACATAGGCGCCACCGAGGCGCTTGCCCATCCGACCTGGCAGATGGGCCCCAAGATAAGCATCGACAGCGCCACGCTGATGAACAAGGGGCTTGAGGCCATCGAGGCGCACCATCTGTTTGCGTGCGACTACTGCGACATACGTATCGTGGTACATCCCCAGAGTTGCATCCATTCCATGGTTGAGTATCGTGACGGCAGCGTCAAGGCGCACCTCGGCGCCACTGATATGCGCATCCCCATCCAATACGCGTTGTCCTACCCCCAGCGTTGGGACGCTCCACTCGAGCCGCTCGACTTCACGCGGTTGGGCCAACTCAGCTTTGAGGCTCCGGACCTTGAGACCTTCGGTGCGCTCAGGCTCGCCCTTGAGGCGGGCAAAACAGGAGGCACAGCCCCCGCGGCGCTCAATGCCGCCAACGAGGTCGCTGTGCAAGCCTTCCTCAGCGGCGCCTGCCACTTCCTCGACATCGAACGCGTGGTTGGAGAAGTCCTTGCCGGTCACACATCCGCACCCGTCACCTCCCTCGAGCAGTTAGAAGAGGTAGACGCCCAAGCCCGCCGCGCGGCCCACAGCCTCCTCTAGGGTTTTGTGCGGTAGTCGTGTGCCGCGTGCTGCGCACGCTCTCTACGTCGCCCGCTATCGCGGTCGACTGGATTCTGGGACAAGCCCAGAATGACGGGCAAATCTGGGTGACGGGCGAACCTAGGGTGGTGGGCAGAATCTGTTCGTCAATGCGCCTCTACGAATTCCCAGGGTTTGTCGAGGGCAATCGTGGTGAAGATGGCTTTGAATGTTCCGGAATCGCCCTGACTCAGGGTCAGTACGAACTTCCCGTCCTCATATATGAGGCTGTCGATAGTGCTGAAGTACTGAATCTCTCTTGGGAGGGCGTAATAGGGGAGACTGATTTGTTCCCAGGTATCCCCGGTGTCCGTTGTGGCATAGAGCAGCGGCAAATAACTCACCACACCCTCGTTTAAGGCTACGACCCCGTTCTTCTCATCCGCCATCGCGATATCTATCAGGGTACTGCTTGTCCCCGCGAGAGGAAGCGTCTTATCCGTCCAACTTATCCCGCCATCAGAAGTAAAGTAGCAGCGTTTGTGTTCGCCACCGCCCATCGACCAATCGGTTCCCAGCGCCACGTAGCCGAATTGAGGCGTCACAAAACCAACCGCCCGTTTGGTGATCGACCGCCCAAAATCCTTTGCCCTGGGGAAAGGAACCGTGTTCCATGTCGCGCCATTATCGGCTGAGATCTTCAGTACCGGGTTGCCGCCATAGAAAAAGGCAATGGGCAAAGTGGCATCAGGAGAGAGAAACAGGCTCTCGGGAGTCGGGTAGGGGCTGTTGCGGTAGAAGTCCAAGGTTTCGGACAGCTCGTCGGCCGTGAGGTCGGTGTTGATTACGTCCTGTCCATAATTCCTCATGAGCCGCAGATAATCGCTGCCGATGGAGTAGTCGCACTCCTCATAGACATCCGGGTTCCCCACGGCCAAGGCCGGGTCAGCAGGCTCAAAGACATACCAATACGTTTGCTCGCTCGCCATGCGCCCTCTATCGTAGAGCAACAGCGTCACGTCGGCCTCTCCGTCATAGAGCAAAAACGCCACGTTGGTCTTTCCATCGCTGAAGCCGCCGACGCCTGCGTTGTACTCCTCGGGGCTCAACGCCTCAAAAGCCGCGCCGCTTCTCCCGTCAAAGATTGGAATGTCCTTGCCCACCATGGTGTGTGGTTGATAGCGAATCGCATATTGTTCCAACCCACTTTTCCCGATTTGCTCCCGAAGCGGTATCGTCTTGATGAGTCCATCCAGGTACTCAAGCCTGCTGTTGGGGTTCTCCTGGCGAATAAGGTCGGGGTTTTCCAATGTGGGTGGGCTATAGAACAGTTTCCGGTCATAGTATTCATAATTCGCACGGCCAAGGAAGACCCCCGTTTCGTCGAAGGCATCCAACGAAAGGCTCAACGAGATAACGTACCCTTCTCCATCAACACGTGCCTCAAAGGCTGCGACGTCAACGTTTTGGGACATATCCTGCGACCTGTCGATGATTTTTTGCAGGGGCGCAAAACCGTCCTCAGACAGATCGTAGCGCCCGACCCAACAGGTGTTCTCGCCGCTCACAATGGTGTCTGGATAATAGACTGCGCCGCGCAGCCAGATAAACACCCCCACGAGCGCCCCGAGCATCGCCAACAGCAAAACGCCGACCAACAGCACCTTACCGCGTGTCGCAAGTCCTTCTCTAGGCGCCATATGTCGTCAAAAGGTTCGTCGCAGGAATCATGGCCAGGCCGTTTCTCGCGTCAATCGCGCTTTCAGGTCCTCGGCTGGGCGCTTTGGAAGATGAGGGCTATCGCGCCGGGGCCGACGTGTGCGCCAATCAGCGGCGGCACCTCCGCTATCGCCACCCGCTGCTGTGCGCCAAGCGTCTTGCGTACCTGGTCGACGGCCATCTCCGCGAGGGGCAGGGCATCCGCGTGCGCAACGTAGACCGTCTGGTCGCGCACCCGGTCTATCATGCTTTGCAGGTACTCCATCATGCGCTCAAGCGCTCGCTTGCGGCTGCGGTGGGCACTGTGGAATTTTATGGAGCACTGGCGGTTGATGGTGAGCAGGGGCTTGATGCTCAGCTTCGAGATGAAGCGCGCCACATGCTCAAGGGCTTTCTCGCCCCTGCCGCCGGCCTTGAGGTATTGAGGGTCATCCAGCATAAAGAGTATCCTGATGTGGTCGCTCAGCTTCTCAAGCGTGTTGCGTATCGCGTCGGACGACTGCCCCTCGTCGCGCAGGCGTACGGCCTCCTCGATCATTATGGCGAGCCCCATCGTTGCCGAGCGGGCGTCCATGCAGCATATCCTCTGGTGGTATCCGCTGACGACCTCCTTCGCGACGGCCCGCATCTGCTCGAAGTTGCTTGAGAGTTTTGCGGGCAGGCCGACATAGAGGATGTCCCTGCCGCGCTCCATCGACCTCCTGAAGGCCTCCTCGATCTGTCCGCGGGGAACCGCGCTGGTAGACGGGTGTGCGCCGTTGCGTATGGCGGAGTAAAACGCGCGGAGATCATCGCGTACCTCGCGGGGGCACTCCTCTCCGTCCAGGGTCACGCTCAGCTCCAGCATCTCTACCTCATGCTTTGCGAGCCACTCTTTTGACAGGTTACAGCTGTCGTCCGTGTAGATGTCCAGTTCATTGATTCTCACGTTGTCCCCTAACCTAGCTCCTTACGTGCTGTTGATAATAGTACCACGCCGCAGGTGTCCGGCGCGTAACGGCGTGGGTGAGGAAGCACGACAACGGGTATACTGGGCACATGGACGTATTCGTAGAGGGTTTCAAGATCGTTTTCTTCGGTATCCTGGTGTTCTCGCTCATAGTCGTTGTGCATGAGGCAGGGCATTTTACTGCTGCGCGCCTGTTCGGGCTGCGCGTTAAGGAATTCATGCTCGGATTGCCCGGCCCCAATATCGGGTTCACCTTCAAAGGGACCAAGTTCGGGGTCACCCCCATCCTGCTCGGCGGCTATGCGCTCATCGCCGGGGAAGGGGGCAATCGGGACAACACCCATCTCGCCGCCGCTTTGTGCTATCTGGCCGAGCGAGGCACTCTCAGTGAGGAGGATGCCCGCGCCGCACAGAAGGTGCTCGGTTACGACTTGGAGGAGGCGCTTGATGTCCTCGACGCCTGGGGCACCATCAAACGCTTGAAGGTGAAGGGGCGCTATCTCTACCAGATGCTCGCAACCGCGGACGTGGCCCTCGGCGACCCGCGACCCATCACCGCGGCCGACGCCGAGGCGCTCATTGCCGCCGAGCGCAAGCTCACCTTCAACGCTGCTCCCTGGTACCAGCGCATCATCATCCTGGCGGCCGGCGTTATCTTCAACCTCCTGTTCGCCATCATCGTGCTCACCGCAGTGCAGATGGCCGTGGGTGCTCAGGTGCCCACTACCACGCTTGAGCAGGTCGTCGCCGAGAGCCCGGCGGAGCAGGCTGGCCTGCAACCGGGTGATACCGTCGTTGCCTTTGAGGAGGAGCCGGTTGAGTCCTGGACGCAGCTCCAGGGGCTGATAGGGGCCAACGGGCCGGGCACCGAGGTAACGGTCACAGCCGAACGCGGCGGCAGCACGCACACGTACACGGTGACCCTCGCCGACAGCGACGGCCGCGCCCTGCTTGGCGTGGTGCCTGCAAATGAGAAGGTTCCCATACCTTTCACTGAGGCGCTCAGTACCTCGGTGGGCCTTATCGGCGTTGTCGCCACAGCCATCGTCAAGCTGTTCAGCCCGGCAACCTTCAGCGAGGTGGTGAGCCAGTCCAGCTCGGTCATCGGGGTCTCCTTCATGGCAAAAGACGCTGCGGAAAGCGGTTTCATGCCCTTCATCGTCCTGACCGCCGCGCTTTCCATCTCCATCGGGCTCATGAACCTACTGCCCTTCCCTCCGCTCGACGGCGGACGCATCGTGGTTGAGACCATCGAGCGCGTCGCGCGTCGCCGCATCCCCACGCGGGTGATAAACAGCATCAGCGTAACGGCCCTGGTGCTGCTTGTCATGTTGTTCCTCTTTGTGACCAATCAAGACATCCAGAATTACATCATCGGAGGCTAGAAGATGCTGAGGACGCGTCCGGTTTCTGTCGGTGGTGTAACGATCGGTGGGGGAGCGCCCGTGGTGGTGCAATCCATGCTCAACACCCAGACCGAGGACGCAGACGCCTGCCTGGCGCAGATCGCCGCCCTTGAGGCAGCGGGATGCGAGTTGGCGCGCGTCGCGGTACCGAGCGCCGAGGCGCTTGAGGGCTTTGGGCGTATCTGCGAGGCCTCGCCTTTGCCCGTGATAGCCGATATACACTTCGACTCCCGCCTGGCGCTGGAGGCTGTGCGTCTCGGCGCCGCCAAGCTGCGTATCAATCCCGGCAATATCGGCAGCTGGGAAAAGGTCGACGCCATCATCGACGCTGCCGGGGCTGCGCGCATTCCCATCCGCATCGGCGTCAACGCCGGCTCGCTTGCCCGCGAGTTCGCCGAGCGCACGGAGCTCACGCTGCCCGAGCGCCTTGCGGCCAGTGCCGTGTCCTTCGTCGAGCACTTCTCCGCGCGCGGCTTTGAGGATGTCGTGCTCTCCGCAAAGGCGCACGACGTGCGCGCCACCGTTGAGACCTACCGCCTGCTCGCAAGCGAGCTGCCGCAGGTGCCGCTCCATCTGGGCGTAACGGAGGCGGGCACGCTTAGGCAGGGTACCGTAAAGTCCGCCGCCGCCTTGGGGGCGCTTTTGCTTGAGGGCATCGGCGACACGCTGCGCGTCTCGCTGACGGCCGAGCCCGTTGAGGAGGTGCGGGTTGCCTGGGAGCTGCTTGCGGCCTGTGGCCTGCGCCGTCGCACGCCCGAGCTGGTAAGCTGCCCCACCTGCGGCCGTTGCCAGGTCGACCTCATCGCGATTGCCGACGAGGTGCAACAGCGCCTGCAGGAGATACCCAAGCCTCTCACCGTCGCTGTCATGGGCTGCGTGGTCAACGGCCCGGGCGAGGCGCGCGAGGCGGATGTGGGCGTTGCCTGCGGTGTGGGCAAGGGAGCCATCTTCTCCGAGGGCCGCGTCCTGTATACGGTTGCCGAGGGCCAGATCATCAGCGCGCTCTTTGAGGAGATAGAGCGCCTGTAAACAGTGCGCGGCAGACCTTTGACCGGGCCTGCCGCGCACTGTTGTCCGGGGCTATGTGGTGCGAGCAGAAGCTGCTCGGGTAGAATCAGCCCAACTCGATAACGGGCTTGATGAGGTCGCTCGGCTTGTCCTTCATGAGCAGCAGCCCTTCTTCCAAGTCCTTAAAATTGCCGAAGCGGTGCGTGAGCAGCGGGCTGACGTCCAGGCGCTTGTTCACGAGCAGCTGCGCGAGGTAGTCCATGTTCTTGCGTCCGCCGGGCATCAGTCCGCCGATAATGCGGATGTGGCCCATGCCAAGGCCCCACTCCACGCGCGGGATGGGGAGGTAATCACCGCTTCCCAGGTAATTGATGTTGGAGACGATGCCGCCGGGGCGCACGAGCTTCACGGCCTGCTCAAAAGTCTCCAGCCCGCCACCGGCGAGTATGACCTTGTCAACATGCTTGCCCTTCTGCGCCTCAAATATCTGCTCAACGATGTCGCCGTCCCGATAGTTGATGATGTCGGTCGCGCCGTAGAACTTTGCGACTTCCTGGCACTTCTTGCGGGAACCGACGGCGTAGACCCGTCCGGCGCCACGCAGCACCGAACCAGCTACGGCCATGAGGCCGACGGGGCCGATACCGATAACCACAACGGTCTCACCATAGGCAACCTCGGCGTTGTTCGCACCATGAAAACCGGTGGGGACCATGTCGGAGAGCATGACGGCGTCTACTACGCTGATCTCCTCAGGGAGATGGGCGAGGTTGCCGTCCGCCTGGTTCACATGGAAGTACTCGGCAAAGGTGCCGTCCTTAACGTTTGAGAACTTCCAGCCGTTCAACATGCCATAGGAATGCTGCGAGAAGCCGGCCTGCGACTCAACGGCCTCCCAATCGGGAGTAATCGCGGGGATGATTACCTTGTCGCCCGGTTTAAAATCCTTGACAAGAGAACCGACCTCAACCACTTCGGCGCTGGCCTCGTGGCCGAGGATCAGGTCGTGGCGGTCTCCGATGGCATGTTCCCATACCGTGTGCACGTCCGAGGTGCACGGAGAGATAGCCAGAGGCCTACACAGCGCGTCTGTGGGCCCGACCTCCGGGATGTCCTTCTCGATCCAACCGATCCGGTCAAAACCGAGCATTGCAAGACCTTTCATTTTTGCCATATTTCTAACCTTTCCATTCTGTTATGCCCCTACCCGTGGTTGCCCACAGAGAGCCTGTTGGACGCAACCCTTGGGGATATACTACCCGAACACTAGGATTTGCCTTCGGCATGTTGCCCCCAGCGCTCCGAGCGGCGTTTTCGGCTGAGTGGACGTAGCAAGGTGGGCTAAACCCCACGGGTGAGCGTGCCGAATGGCCCTGCCAGCGGCATATCGTAGCTCAACTGTCTTGAGGCATCCGCCTTTCCATTACGCTACAATGGACAACACGATAGAACAACATGAGAGCCATCAACTCACCATCAACCGAGAGGAACCGCCGTGTCAGCTTCCCGCCTGCTTCGCATGACCCAGCTCTACGCGCCCACGCTTAAGGAGGACCCGGTGGACGCCGAGATAGCCTCACATCGGCTGCTCGTGCGCGCTGCCATGATTCGCAAGGTCGCCTCAGGCGTGTACTCCTTCCTCCCGCTGGGCTTTAAGGTGTTGAAGAAGCTCGAGCAGATCGTCCGTGAGGAGATGGAGGCCATCGGCTGCGAGGAGATGCGCATGTCCATCATCCAGCCCGCCGAGCTGTGGCACGAGAGCGGCCGTTGGGACGATTATGGGCCCGAGCTGTTCCGCTTAAACGACCGGCACGAGCACACCTTTGCGCTGGCGCCGACGCACGAGGAGCTCATCACCTCGCTTGTCCGCAACGAGCTGCGCAGCTACAAGGAGCTGCCCAAGTCGCTGTTCCACATCACCAATAAATACCGTGACGAGATACGTCCGCGCTTCGGCCTGCTGCGGGGGCGCGAGTTCATCATGAAGGACGCCTACGACTTCCACCCGAACAGGGAGAGCCTCCAGGAGGGCTATGACGCGATGGCGCGGGCCTACGGGCGTATCTGCGACCGACTTGGGCTTACGTGGTATCCTGTGGAGGCGGATTCCGGGCAGATAGGCGGCAAGGTGACCTGCGAATTCATGGCGCTTGCCGACGCCGGCGAGGCGGAGCTGGTCTACTGCGGCTGCGGCTACGCGGCCAACACCGAGGTCGCCGAGGCCCGCATCAAGCCGCTTGCCTTTGAGGCCGACGCGCTGGAGAAGATACACACGCCCATCGAGGGCACCATAGCCGCGCTCGCGGAGTTCCTCAAGATACCCGAAGCGGCAACCGTTAAGGCACTGAGCGTGCGAGACGCCTCTGGCGCCATCTCGGTGCTGTTCATCCCCGGCGACCACGAGTTGGGCGAGATAAAGGCGAGTAAGGCCCTCGGAGCCTTTGAGTTTCTCAATGACGAGGAGATGCTTGAGAAGGGGCTGGTCAAGGGCTTTATGGGGCCGGTCGGCCTGCCTCAGGGCGTGCGGGTTATTGCCGACGTCTCGCTCAAGGATACGCCGCACTGGGTTGTCGGCGCCAACGAGGTAGACCATCACTATGTGGGCGCCGCCGTGGGCACAGATTTTGAGGTTGATGACTGGGCCGATCTTGCGACGGCGCGTTTGGGCGACCGCTGCCCTGTTTGCGGCAAGCCGCTTGAGCTGGCGCGCGGCATCGAGGTGGGACAGGTGTTTCAGCTGGGTACTAAGTACTCAGAGTCCATGTCCGCACGCTTTATGGACGAGGACGGCAGCGAGAAGCCCTTCCTCATGGGCTGCTATGGCTGGGGCGTCACGCGCTCGTTGGCTGCGGTGGTCGAGCAGCATAACGACGAGGGCGGCATCCGCTGGCCGTTGAGCGTTGCCCCTGCCGAGGTGGCCGTGCTTCCGCTCATCGTGGGCGACGGGGCGGTGGAGCCTGCGGCTTTGCACATCGCCGAGGAGCTTGCCGCGGCGGGGATAGAGACTGTTTTGGATGACCGCGCCGAGCGCGCTGGCGTTAAGTTCAACGACGCCGACCTCATCGGATGGCCGTATCAGATAATCGTGGGCAAACGGGGCCTGGAGGCCGGCGAAGTGGAGCTCAAGGACCGCCACAGCGGCGAGAAGCGACAAATTGCCCTCAACGAGGCGGCCGACCTGGTGAGCACGGTAGTGAGGGAAGCCCGTGCTCGCTATCTCTGAGGACTTCACGCTTTTTGAGCCGCATGCCCTGCGTCTGCCCTGGCTGGTTGCGTTCACAACGGCCGCACGCCGGGGCGAGGAGCGCTTCGATTTTACGGCAGAAGTCGGGCAGGAGCAGCGCCGTGCGCTTGAGCGCGCGCTTGCTCCGCTCGCGCTCACCTGGCTTACGCTTGAGCATGGCAGCCGCGTCGTGACGATAGGGGAGCCATCCGTGCAGCCAGGCGTGCAACCGGGCTTGTCGCCCGTCTGCGACGGTGCCCTCATCATCCATCCCGGTACCGCGGCGGCCTTTACCACCGCGGACTGCCTGCCTGTCGTCATCGCGACTACGGGGCGAACCCATGCCGCCGCCGCCATCCACGCAGGTTGGCGCAGTCTTGCCGCAGGCATCATCGAGGACGCGGTAGAGCGCCTGGCACGTGCGAGCGGGGCGCAGCCGCCGGGCTTCGGGGCCTGGATAGGCCCGGCCATCGCGCGCGAGGACTATGAGGTAGGCAGTGAGGTCGCCGAGCGCCTGCTTGTCCGTCCGGCCATCACCGAAGAGCAGTTCACGCCTGTTGACGCGGGGCACTTCCTCGCCGATCTGCCCGGCGCCGCGACGGCTATACTCGTGTCCTGCGGTGTGCCGGCTGAGGCGATAGAGCACTATCCCGTTTCCACAAAACAAAGCCCCCTGCTCCATTCCGTCAGACGCGACGGTTCTGCGGCGGGGCGGATGGCTACCGTTGTCGGAATCAGAAATGAGGTACGTTAAAGTATGTCCGGTACGGCCAAGGGCACCGATAAACCGAGCGCCACCCCTCAACATCGTCCGCTGTTCTCCAGCAAACTCGCCTTTGTGTTCGCGGCATCCGCGAGCGCTATCGGCCTGGGTAACCTCTGGCGCTTCCCCGCGCTTGCCGCGCGCTACGGCGGCGGCGCTTTCCTCATAACCTATCTCATCCTGGTTATCACCTTCGGCTTCACTCTGATGATAGCTGAGACCGCCCTCGGCCGCTCGACCAAACTCTCTGCCATCAGGGCGTATCGCAAGCTCGACGCACGGTTCTCCTTCGTCGGGGTACTTACGACCCTCGTTCCCATCATCATCCTGCCGTATTACTGCGTCATCGGCGGCTGGATACTGCGTTATATCGGCGTGTTCATGATGGGGGAGGGTGCGCAGGCGGCTGACGGCGGGGCCTTCTTCGAGGGCTTTATCACCTCTCCGGTGCCGGTCGTTGTGCTTGCTGTCGTCTTCATCCTCGCCACGATGCTCGTGGTGGGCATCGGGTTGCGCAACGGCATCGAGCGCCTCAACAGCGTATTCATGCCGGCACTCCTCGTGCTCTCCGTAGGCTTGGGCATCTATGCGCTCAC
>JAITEK010000002.1 GCA_031282085.1 Coriobacteriales bacterium | reverse complement strand
AAAGCGCGTAACGCTCAAGACAGGCGCTTATCCCATGCGCGAGTTGGCGATGGCGCTCAAGTGGTCGTCCAACGCGCACATCGACCTGCTCACCATCGACGGCGCCCCTGGCGGCACCGGTATGAGCCCCTGGCGCATGATGGAGGAGTGGGGCATCCCCACCTTCTACCTCCAGTCGATGGCCTATGAGTTGGCAAGCCTGCTCGACGAGCAGGGCGCCTACGTGCCTGACCTTGCGATTGCTGGCAGCTTCTCCGAGGAAGCCGGCATCTACAAGGCGCTGGCCATGGGTGCGCCGTACTTTAAGGCCGTCTGTATGGGCCGCGCGCTCATGATTCCTGGCTTTGTGGGTAAGAACATCGAGAAGTGGCTCAAAGAGGACAACCTGCCCAAGACCGTTAGCGAGTTCGGCGCGACGAAGGAGGAGATCTTTGTCTCCTACGAGACGCTCAAGGCAAAATATGGCAAGGACATCGACCGCATCCCGCTCGGCGCCATCGGCATCTACACCTATGCCGATCGCCTCAAGGTCGGCCTGCAGCAGATCATGGCGGGCTCGCGTTGCATGAACCTTCCGTCAATCACGCGTAACAACCTTGTCGCGCTCACGCCTGAGGCGGCTGAGGTGTCGGGCATCACCTACGTGATGAACGCCTTCCGCGAGCAGGCGCTCGAGATCATCAAGGGTTAAGGGGTGTGGCGTAGCGCGCGGCGCACCAGTGTGTCGCGCGCTTGTTTTAGCGTTTGCGTTTGCGGACGGAGAGTACGATGCCCTCGGGGCCGTCGCCCATTGAGGTGTCGTAGAGGCAGTAGTTGTTCTTGCCCGCGGCTTTTGTCTGGTACATGGCTATATCCGCGAGCCGTATCAGCTCATCGTAATCGGTGGTCTGGGTCGGGTACAGCGCCCCGCCAACACTCAGGCCCACCTCGTAATTCCGCACATAGCATTGGAGCTCCGGGTGCGCGGCAAAGTCGTCGAGAAGCGTACGCGCCCACCGCTCGATTTCCTCGGGCGTTTTGAGGCCCGGCACAATCTGCAAGAACTCGTCCCCGCCGATACGCGCGGTCATGCACTCGATGCAACCCGTATCCCCCACGCTGTCGGTATATGTTTTGAGGAACTGGGAGATAAGGCGTAGCAGGCTGTCGCCCTCGTCGTGCCCAGCGCTGTCGTTCACATTCTTAAAGTTGTCGAGGTCGATGAACAGCAGAGCGAAAAACGCATTCTTGCTCTGGGGCGACTTCTGCCACCGCGCGAGATAGTTAAACAGATAGTAGCGGTTGTAAAGATTGGTGATGGCGTCGTGGTTGGCAACGTAGAACAGGTCGCTCTGTATCTTGCGGTTGCGACGCAGAAGCAAGATGAAAAGACCGATGAGCAGGATCGCAGTGACGATCATAATGCTGACGAGCAGAATCGCGTCGAGCGTGGCGGTTTGATGGCTGCGCGCGACAAAGGCGTCCTCGATGTCTACGCTGACGATGCCGATCTGCTCGCCATTGTAGAGCAGCGGGATGGCCCCCGTATTAAAGCTGCCCCACCTGTCATCAACATTCATGACATTGGCCGAGGCCCGCCCGGCAAAGGCTTCCTCATGAACCGGGGAGAGCTCGTATTCGGAGAAGAAGGGATAACTCGGTGTGCCGAACTCCTCGTCGGTGTCAAAGATGAAGTAATACTTCCCCTCAACTTCCTTGAGCGCGTAGATGTAGCTTGCCCCAACCCCGTCCCTTAGCTCGCGCAGCTTTTCGTTGATCTGCTCCAAACGCGCCTGCTCGTTGAAGCTGTCGGCCTCGCTGTTGATGCTCAAAAACAGCTCCGCATCGATGTCGTCACGCGCCGCAAAGCACGCGGCGAGCAGTTCGGACTCAACACTTTCCTCAAGTATGCCGGCGAGCTTGCTGTTGTTGTAAAGGGTGAGCGAGATGGTTGCCGCGAGTACCAGGGCAAGCAGGACAGACGCTATCAGCAGCGCATTCTGTATGAGAGTCTCGGTCTGGATCCTTGGTAGCTTGCGGATTCTTACCGTATCTTGCTTTATCACGAACGCCCTCCGTCACACAATAAAAACGTACTGCTGCCCGCGGCAGGAGACGCAAACAGTCTACCCTCCATTATAGCGGCCCGCGCCACGTTCTGGTGGGCAAGAACAAGGAAGTGGGATGTTGAGTGATTGCGATGCTCAAAAACCTCCAAAAATCTCCAAAACCTCCCGACTCCAGGCCCTAACGCTTGCGCTTGCGGACGGAGAGCGTGACGCCCTCGGGCCCGTCGCCCATTGCTACGTCGTAGAGGCTGTAGTTGTTCTTGCCCGCGGCTTTTGCCTGGTACATGGCTATATCCGCGAGTCGTATCAGCTCGTCGTAGTCGTTGCTCTGCCGGGGATACAAGGCTCCGCCTATGCTCAGCCCCACCCCGTAATCCCGTGCGTAGCTCTGCAACTCTGAATGTGCGGCAAAGTCGTCAAGAAGCCTGCGCGCCCAACGCTCAAGGTCTTCGGGCGCCGTTAGGTCGGAGACGATCTGCAAGAATTCGTCCCCACCCGTGCGCACGGTCATGTTCTGGATGCAACCGTTGTCCTCCAGACTGTCCGTATAGCTCTTGAGGAACGTGGAGATAAGGCGCAGCAGTTTGTCGCCCTCGTCGTGCCCGGCACTGTCGTTCACGTTCTTGAAGTTGTCGAGATCAACAAACAGAATGGCAAAAGCAGCGTTCTCGCTTTGTGGCGATTTGCTCCATCCCGAAAGATAACTGAACAGGTAGTAGCGGTTGTAAAGGCTGGTAATGGCATCGTGGTTGGCGATGTAGAACAGGTCGTCCTGCACCTTCTGATTGCGGCGCAGGAGTAAGATAAGCAAAGCCAGGAGCAAGGCCATCGTGGGAACCACAACGGCGATGAGCAGCACCGCGCCGAAGGTGGTGGACTCGCGGTTGCGCTTGATGAAGGCATCCTCAACGTCCACGCTGACGATGCCGACCTGCTGGCCGTTGTAGAACAGGGGGAGGGCTCCGGTGTTGTAGCTGCCCCATTCATCGTCAACATTCATGATGTCGGCGGCGGCCCGCCCGGCAAAAGCGTCCTCATGGACCGGGGCGAGCTCGTATTCGGTGACGATGGGGTTATCCGGCGTGCCGGCTTCCTCGTCGGTGTCGAAGATGAAGTAGTATGTTCCGTCGATCTCCTTGAGGGCGTAGATATAGGTGGCGCCGACTTCGTTTTTCAGCTCGCGCAGTTTTGCGATGACCTGGTCGTATTGCTCCTGGTTGGCGTGGATGTCCTCCTCGCTGTTAATGGACAGGAACAACTCCATGTCGATGTCGCCCCGCGCCGTGAAGCAGATGGCGAGCAGCTCGGACTCAACGCTTTCCTCAAGGAAGCCGGCGAGTTTGTTGTTGCTGTAGAGGGTGAGTGCGATGGTCGCCGCAAACAGCAAAGCCAGCAGAACGGCGACTATGGGCAGCACATTCTGGATGAAACCCTCGGTTTGGGTCCCCAAAAGTCTGCGGATCCTTGCGGCATCTTGTTTCAGCACGAACGCCCTCCGTCACGGGTGAAGGCCCCTATTGCCCATAGCAAACGGCACGAACAGCCGCCCCACTATTATAACGGGCCTGCGCCACATTCTGCTCAACTTTCGCTCAAAACCTCATCCACTTCATCCAGCAGAAAACTCGTGCCGTCTATCTCCGCAAATGAGCAGGCCTCCGTCGGACAGGATTGCAGGCAGGCGCTACAGCCAACGCAGTACAGCTCCTCAACGAGAAGCGCCTTTGCCGCGCCTTCGCCCTCGCCCTCGGTGAAGGAACGCGCCTTCACCGGGCAGACCTCGATACAGGTGCCACAAAGGGTGCAGAGGCCCTCGTCGGTCGTGCTGACTGTTACGCGCACTTCGGAGGCGTGGGCGCTGTTGCGTCCGAGCGCCTCGACGAGGATGCGGCGGGCAGGGGTCTCTACGGGCCTGCGCCCAACGGGCCGGGTCTTCTTCTGCTCGGCGGCTAAGCGCGTCCGCTCAAAGGACTGCTTGCGCGCCCGCTGCCGCTGCACTTCCTCAATGGCCCTGTTGCCCACTTTGGTGTTGTCGTCCCAGGACTGCTTGACCTCCTGGAAGAAACCCGTAAAGGCGCCCCGCCGGTCGACCTCAGTGCCGCTCGTGAGGTAACTGCGGACATTCGCCTGCCGCAGCTGGGGCAGTTCGCTGGCTTGGGTGATGATGCCCACGCTCAAGCCCGTCCACCGCTCGGCATGGTCGATGGCCTCGCTGAGCTGCTCCTCTATGTTGTCTTTGGCATTCACGGGGCACTCGGCGCACTGCTCCAGAGGCAAGAAGACGCTCAGCTCCTCGAGTTTTGAGACGCCGATCTCGTTGAGGAAGGCAAACCACATCTCCTTTGTGAGCATACCGAGGCAGGGAACTTTGAGCAGGTGCTCGCTGGCGCTTGCCTTGTCGATGAGCTTCAGCGTCTCTTGGGCGGCCTCGGGCTCGCTGGTCTTGGACTCAAGCCTGAGAAGCGCGCCGGTCCGCTCGCAGCCCAGCGCGAGGTGCTCAACGCGCAACGTCGCCTGGAGCGCGAGACGTGTGATCTGTTGAAGGGTCCTGGTGGCCGCGGCCAGCGCGTTGGTGGGGCAAGTGCCAATGCAGGCGCCGCATTTGAGGCAGGACAGGGCGATTTGCGGGCGGCCCGCCGCCTGCGCCGTGAGCGAGCCGGCCGGGCAGAACTCCGCGCAAATCGTGCAGGGCGTCGGCTTCTTTGTGCAGCGGAGGCACTGACTGGTCAGTGCGATGATATTCCCGCTTCCAAAATCAGAGAGTCCGGGATTATTCGCCTTCATTATCTCGGGAGTGAGCACGAATTCGTTCATAACAACCAGTATACTACGCTCGTACCTTTTGCCGCCCGTCATTCCGGGCTTGTCCCGGAATCCAATCGCACGCGATAGCAGGCGACGCATAGAGAGCGCGTGGGACGGGGGACGGGGCAACTGTCTCCCTCTTGCCGTCCGCCATTCCAGGCTTGTCCCGGAATCCAGTCGCACGCGATAGCGGGCGACGCATGGAGAGCGTGCGCAGCACGCGACACACTGATGAAAGCGAGAGAAGATGTCTGATACAAGCGATGTAGGCAGCGGCTTTGAGGAGTTTGTTGATGTTATCGCGCGGCTGCGCGCGCCGGGGGGTTGCCCCTGGGACCGCGAGCAGACCCACGCCTCGATAGCCCGCAACATGATAGAGGAGGCCTACGAGGCGGTTGACGCCATCGAGCACAACGACACGGATGCGTTGCGCGAGGAGCTGGGCGACGTCTTGTTGCAGGTTGTGCTGCACTCGCAGATAGCCAGCGAGGCGGGTGCGTTTTCCATCGAGGACGTTGTAGCCGACGTACGCGACAAGATGATACGGCGTCATCCCCACGTCTTTGGGACCGAGGCGGCGCTTATCGCGAGCCACCTCACGCCCGAGCAGCACGCGCAGATCGAGGCCACTAAGACAGCGGGACAGGTGCTCAACCTCTGGGATCAGATAAAACTCATCGAGAAGCAGCAGAAGGCCGAGCGCAAGGTTGAGGGCTTGCTCGACGGGATACCGCAGGCGCTTCCGGCGCTTATGCAGGCTCAGGACATCAGCCGCAAGGCGGTTTCCGCGGGCTTTGAGTGGCCGGATGTCGCCAGCGTTTGGGAGCAGGTCGCCTCGGAGATCGAGGAGTACCGCGCCGAGGACGAGGGCAGCCCCCATGCTGCCGAGGAGTTTGGCGACGTGCTGTTCTCGCTCGTTAATGTCGCTCGCAAGGAGGGTATCGACGCTGAGAGTGCACTTCGCGCAACGTGCCGCAAATTCCGTACTCGTTGGGCTATTATGGAACAAAGCGCACGGACGGCCAAACGGCAGCTTTTTGAGTGTTCAACAGAGGAGCTCGAGAAGCTGTGGCAGGCCGCAAAGGCAGCGTCCCAAGACTTTAAGGAGGTACGGCAGTGAGTAGTATCATCGATGTCTATGGTCGTGAGGTACTCGATTCACGCGGCAATCCCACCGTTGAGGTGGAGGTTGTGTTGGACGATGGGTCCTTTGGACGTGCGGCGGTGCCCTCGGGCGCCTCGACGGGCGCTTTTGAGGCTTGCGAACTGCGGGATGCGGAGTCGGCGCGCTACCTGGGCAAGGGAGTTGCCGGTGCGGTCGACCACGTCAACGAGGAGATAGCCGACGCCCTCGTCGGTCTGGACGCAACCGATCAGCGCGCCATCGACACAGAGCTTATCGCGCTCGACGGCACACCTAACAAGACGCAACTGGGAGCCAACGCCATCCTGGGCGCCTCGCTTGCGGTTGCCAAGGCAGCGGCCGAGTCCACCGAACTGACCCTGTACTCCTACATCGGCGGCGTGAACGCGCACCTGCTCCCCACCCCGATGATGAACGTACTCAACGGCGGCGTCCACGCGGACAACAACGTGGACTTTCAGGAGTTCATGATCATGCCCGTCGGCGCGAGCACTTTTGCCGAGGCCCTGCGCTGGTGCGCCGAGATATACCACACGCTCAAGGCGGTGCTCAAGGAGCGTGGCCTCTCAAGTTCCGTGGGTGACGAGGGCGGCTTTGCCCCCAACCTCGCGACAAACGAGGAGCCACTCGTGCTGCTCACCGAGGCCGTTACGCGTGCCGGTTACACCCCCGGCGAGCAGGTGGTATTCGCGATGGACCCGGCGTCTACCGAATTCTATGACGCAGAGCGTGGGCTGTACGTACTGGCCGGCGAGGGCCGCGAACTCACAAGCGAGCAACTGGTCGATTACTGGGAGGCCCTCGTTGAGAAGTACCCCATCGTCTCGCTTGAGGACGGCATGGCCGAGGAGGATTGGGATGGTTGGCGCCTGCTCACCGAGCGCATCGGCAAGAAGGTGCAACTGGTAGGCGACGACATCTTCGTGACGAACCCCGAGCGCCTGCGCAGGGGTATCGAGCTGGGCGTGGCGAACTCCATCCTCATCAAGCTCAACCAGATCGGCTCGCTGACCGAGACGCTTGATACGATACAGCTGGCCAAGCAGGCGGGGTATACCTGCGTGATAAGCCATCGCTCCGGGGAGACCGAGGACGTGACCATCGCCGATTTGGCGGTCGCCGTCAACGCCGGGCAGATAAAGACTGGCGCGCCGGCGCGCTCCGACCGCGTTGCCAAGTACAACCAGCTCATCCGCATCGAGGAGGAACTGGGCGACGCAAGCGTGTACGCGGGCGCGGGCGCGTTCTACAACCTGAGATGATGAAGATCTGAGGTGACGGCAACCTGCGATGATTACAACCTTTGAGAACTATCTCAACCGCAACGCCAAACGGATGAATCGGCTGGTCTTCGACTTCTTTGAGCAGGAGGCCGTTCCCGATATGATGCGTTACCTCTACCAGCCGCTGGCGGATTACTCGATGAACGGAGGCAAGCGCCACCGCCCGCTTATCTGCGAGCTGGCCTGCCAGGCTGTGGGAGGCGATGCCGAGCGCGCCCAGAGCGCCGGTGCGGCCATCGAGCATTTTCATACCGCGGCCCTCATACACGACGACATAGCGGATGAGTCGACGTTGCGCAGAGGTCAACCCTGCATGCACCTGGCGCAGGGCGAAGGGCTTGCCATCAACGCGGGCGACCTTGCGTTATCACAGGTGACCGGCCTTATCGTGGCGGATACTCACCTCGACGACAAAACCAAGCTGCGCGTGCTCGATGAGCTGATCAAGATGACCACACGCACCATCGAGGGGCAGGCACTCGACATCGGTTGGGCGCGGGACGGGCGCTTCGACCTGAGTGTGGACGATTACCTGCTCATGGCGACGCACAAGACCGCCTACTACTCCGGCGGCACGCCGCTGGCGGTGGGCGCCATCGTGGGCGACGGCACCGAGCGGGAGATAGAGGTTCTGCGCTCGTTTGGGCTGGCAACGGGCTTGGCCTTCCAGATACAGGACGACATCCTCAACCTCATTGGCAAGAAGGAAGCGGTGAAGAAGGACTTTCGCAGCGACATCGTCGAGGGCAAACGGACGCTCATCGCTGTGCACGCCCTGCGCAACTCCGCGCGTTCCGCCGAGCTTACCGCTATCCTCGCCGCGCATACGACGCAGGCCAGCGTGCTTGCCGAGGCGGTGGAGATCATGCGGGAGGCGGGTTCCTTCGACTTTGCCCGCGACTATGCGACCAGGCTCGTTAACGACGCAAAGGATGAACTCGCAGGTGCGCTGCCCGCTAGTAAGCCTCGCGACCTGTTGCTCTCGATGGCGGATTTCTTTATCAACCGGATGCACTGAGAGGCGTATGACTGAACTTGCAAACATAACGCAGGGCTGTAAGGGTTCGGCGGTTCGGGATGTGCAGGGGCGCCTGCGCTCCCTTGGCTACGAGCTGGGCAGCGAGGCTGAGCAGAGCGTGTTTGGGGAGGCGACCGCCCGCGCGGTGACGGCTTTCCGTGCGTACGCAAGGCTTGTGCCCGGTGATGAGGTGGATCGCGACACCTGGACGGCGTTGGTCGACGCGACCTTTACCTTTGGCGATCGGCTGCTCTACCTGCGTGTACCCTACTTCCACGGCTGCGACGTCCGCAGCTTGCAGACCGCGCTTTCCGCGCTCGGCTTCTCCTGTACGGCAGACGGTATATTCGGTGGGCACACCGAGCGGGCGGTGCGGGAGTTCCAGCAAAACGCCGGCATTCCGAGCGATGGCATCGTGGGGGATTCCACCTTTGCCGCGATAAAACGGCTGCGGCACGCCTGGGAAGGCAAAGACCAGCTTGAGTCCGGCACACGTCCCCTTGGCTTTGCCCGGGCGGCAGAGGTGCTGGAGAGCACTCCCCTGTGCATCTGGGGCGAGGACAGCGTCGCATGCGGCGTGGCGGAGCGCATCTCCAATCTGGCGATGGCAACAACCATGGCCTCGCTTGTGGTGAGCACCACCTCGCCTGAGGAAGTCCCCGCGGGTCCGGTGCTTACGATCCAACTGGCCAGCGCGTTTGCCGAGGCGCAGGAGCACGCTGCGCGTGGTGCGGAGGGCCCACAGGTTATTTACGGCGGTGTGGATGACGACGCGACCATCAACGCGCGCATGGCCACCGCCATCGGCCTTGTTTCGGGTGAACAACCGCGGATAACGGTGCTTTTGACCGGCGATACCGCCGAGGGAGGGCGCCTGCTGCCCCACGAGGAGCAACACGCTGCCATCGCTCTGCTCGACGCCCTCTGCCTGGCGTTCTCATGAGGGTGGCGTCACGTCCGTCATGCTGAGTTTGGGTTCGTCATGCTGGGTTTATCCCAGCATCCAGTTGACCGCGCCAGCGGGCGACGCATAGAGAGCGCGACAGCGCGACACGCTGCTTCGAGGAGGGAGTTCGTCATGAGGATCAAGTACTTTGAGACGACCAACCAGGACTTCATCAAGAGCCCGGGTTGGTTCAAACGACTGCTTGTCATGGGGCTGATCTACTTCATACCTATCTTCGGCCCCCTTGTTATCCAGAGCTACCTCTATGGCTGGGCGCGGGAAGCAGCTTTGGGTGTGCGCAACCCATTGCCGCCGCGGATATTCGGCAACGAGGACGGGCAATTGTACCGGCGCGGCTGGCGGTTGTTCGCTATGCAGATCCTCTATTCGTTATTGCCCATTCTGATAATGATGATTGCAAGTTTTGCCCTCATGGGCGCTATCTTCTCCGCAACGGAGCCCTCCGTGATTCTGGGATTTGCTTTCGGCTATTTCGCCCTCATGCTTGTCCTCCTTCCCCTTATGCTCGGGCTGATGCTCGTTATATGGGCAGCAGGTATACGGACAACCGTATATGGCTCTGTCAGCGCTGGCTTGCAGCTTGGCGAAGTGTTCAAGATGCTCAAGCGGGACTTTGGCGGAATACTCAGGATACTTGGCATGTACATACTGATAATAATGATTGTGTCAATAGCTGTGGAAACAGTTATTTTCATCGTAATGTTTATTGGCGGAATGTTCATGGTGGGCTTTGCAGCGGGGAGCGGTATGTCCGGTTCAGCAGCGGAGGTTTTGATTGCCTTCGGCAGCGTGGCTCTCATGCTGCCCCTCTATTACGTCATGTTTGTGACCATGCTCTACCCGCTGGCTCTGAGCACCCGCGCTCTGGGTTACTGGGCGCGTGGCGTTCTGCCCGACCTGTGGCAGGCATCCGCAGGTGGCGGCGCCTGGCCCGCTCAACCCCAGCCCGGCTACGCGCCCGCCCCGCCCCAGCCGGAGTACACGCCTCCTCAACAACCGCCCCAACCGAGCGACCCTCCACCGCCTCCACCGTCTGAGGTACAATAGTCGTTTGGGAATGTGCCGCCGCGTCCGCCCTTGCACAGCGTGAGTCCGTTGTGGCAGTAACGGGCGAGCGCAGCTTGCGCCTCCCGAGCATCCCGTCATAACCATCCCAGAGGAGGCAAAGTAACGCATGTGTGGTATCTGCGGGTTCATCGGGCCTGCTGAGGGCGTCCCCAACCGGGAGAGCGCCCTCCAGAATATGAAGGATCGCATCATCCATCGCGGCCCCGACGACGAGGGTTCCTATCTTGGCGAGGGCGTGGCGCTGGGCTTTCGGCGCCTCTCCATCATCGACCTCAACCATGGCCATCAGCCCATGACCAATGAGGACAAAAGCGTCGTGGTCACCTTCAACGGGGAGATATACAACTACCGCGATGTGCGCGACGAGCTGGTTGCGCGCGGCCACCGCTTTGCGACGGATGCGGATACCGAGGTGCTCGTGCACGGCTGGGAGGAGTACGGCGAGGGCCTGCTGAGCCGACTGCGGGGCATGTTCGCCTTCATCATCTGGGACGAGCACACGCAAACGGCCTTCGGCGCGCGCGACTTCTTCGGCATCAAGCCGTTTTACTACACGCTGCAGGGCGGCACGCTCGTGTACGCAAGTGAGATAAAGGCCATCCTCGCATACCCCGGCATCGAGCCGCAGCTTAACTTTGAGGCTTTTGAGCAGTACCTGAGCTTCCAATACTCGGCGCTGCCGGAGACCTTCTTCAAGGGTATCTTCAAGCTCGGGCCCGGGGAGTGCTTCACCTTCCGTGCGGGCGAGATGAGCGTGCGGCGCTACTTCGACCCTTTGCCAGCGGTGCGGCAGGCGGCGGACCTCAATCACCCCGACCCCTTTGAGCACACGGTTGAGCAGATAAAACAGGTCATGGCCGATTCGGTGCAGGCGCATATGATTGCGGATGTTGAGGTTGGTTCGCTGCTTTCCAGCGGCATCGACTCAAGCTACATCACGGCGCTGTATCCCAACGAGCGCACCTACACCGTTGGGTTTGAGACGGCGGACGGCGTGAAGTACAACGAGATCTCCTACGCCGAACAGGCCGCCGCGGAGATGGGCAAGTCCAACACGAGCCACGTCATCTCCCCCGAGGAGTATTGGGACGCCATCCCGCGCATCATGTATCACATGGACGAGCCGCTGGCCGACCCGTCGGCCGTGGCCCTGTTCTTCCTCGACGAGCTGGTGGCAAAAGACGTGAAGGTGGTGCTCTCCGGCGAGGGCGCCGACGAGTTCTTCGGCGGCTACCCTATCTACCACGAGCCGCTCAGCCTGGCGAGCTTCCAACGGCTGCCGCGCCCTCTGCGCCGTGCGTTGGCGACCATCGCCCGCGCCGTCCCCGTCCCATTCCGGGGCAAGTCCTTTCTTGAGCGCGCCGCCAAGAGTGTTGAGGAGCGTTACATCGGCAACGGCTACGTGTTCACGGTCGCCGAGCGCACGCGATTGCTCAAGGACCCTGTTACCAGCACAACCCCCGAGGAGCTGACGGCGCCCTGCTTTGCCGCCGCGCAGGGCTTCGACGACACCGCGCGGATGCAATACGTCGATTACCACTTCTGGCTGCCGGGCGACATCCTGCTCAAGGCCGACAAGATGTCGATGGCGCATTCGCTTGAGAGCCGGGTCCCCTTCCTCGACAAAGAGGTATTCGAGCTTGCCACCACGCTGCCGCTCGAGTACCGCGTCAACAGCGAGACGACCAAGGTCGCCCTGCGCGCCGCCGCTCTCAGCACGCTGCCCGAGCGCATAGCAAAGCGCCCCAAGCTCGGGTTTCCCGTCCCGATGCGCGTATGGCTTACGGAGGATCGCTGGTACGCGCAGGTTCGTGCGGCCTTTGAGGACGAGACGGCCCGGCGCTTCTTCAACATCGAGATGCTCATCAACCTGCTCGACGAGCACCGCGACGGCAGGGCAGACAACCATCGCAGGATCTGGACGGTGTATGTCTTCCTTATCTGGTATCGTGTTTTCTTCCAAAATGAGGCCATCGACCGATGAGGAAAGACTAAGATGTGCGGAATCGCAGGATATTATAATGTTCCCGCCGCCAACCCGTTGCTTGAGACCATGTGCGCCCAGCTTGCACACAGAGGTCCCGACGGGCAGGGCGTCTTCTCTGACGAGAGGGCCGGGCTTGCCCACCGCCGCCTGAGCATCATCGACCTGGCAGGTGGCGCACAGCCCATGCACAGCCCCGACGGGCGCTACGTGCTTTCCTACAATGGCGAGGTCTACAACTACCTGGCTCTGCGCAACGAGATGTGCGAGCTGGGGCATCGTTTTACCACCGATTCCGATACCGAGGTGGTGCTCGCTTCGTTCGTCCAGTGGGGGAGCGCCGCCTTCGATCGCTTCAACGGCATGTTCGGGCTTGCGATCTACGACCGGCAGGAGCAGCGTCTCACGTTGGCGCGCGACCATTTCGGCATCAAACCCGTCTATTACGCGCGCTGCGACAGCGGCGTCCTTTTCTGCTCCGAGATCACCCCTCTGCTCAACACGGGCCTTATCCCTCGGCTCCCCGATGACCGCACCATCTATCGCTACCTGCGGCATCGCGTGCACGAGGAGGGGAGTAACACGTTTTTTGCCGGTGTGAGCAAGTTGCTGCCCGGACAGATGCTCACTGTCGACGCCCAGGGTTGCACAATCGCTCAGTACACCACGCTTCGCGAGGACCTGCTCGCGCTTGCCGAGACCGAAGCACCCTATGACGACGCGGCTGCCGCGGCCTATCGCGAACAGCTTGAGACGAGCGTACGGCTCCGCCTGCAAAGCGACGTGTCGGTGGGTACTTCGCTTTCCGGCGGGCTTGATTCCTCCACGGTCGCTTTGCTCATCAGCGAGCTTATGACAAGCAACGCCCAGTCGACCAAGGCGGTCGGCGCGCGGCAGAACGTCTTCTCGGCGGTTTTTCCCCATTCGATAAACGACGAGGAGCGTTACGTCGACGCCGCTGCCGAGGCCTGTGGCGACGCGCTGCTGATCCACAAGATAAAGCCGGTGGCAGATGAGTTCAAGGAGGAGATAGAGGACTTCGTCCGCGCGCAGGAAGAACCGCTGATAAGCACCGGGCCTTACGCGCAGTACAAGGTGATGCAGGAGGCAAGCAAGCACGTCAAGGTGCTGCTCGATGGGCAGGGCGCCGATGAGACCATGGCGGGCTATGTGCCCTACTACGTGGTCTACCTGCGCGAACTCAAACGCAAAAGGCAATGGGGCAGGCTTTTCGCGGAGTCGGTCTCTGCGCTCGACGTGCTTTTCCGCCTGGCGCGCTTTCGGATCGCCGACCGGCTGCGCTTTAAGAAATCCATCCCCGTTACGGACTTCATAGACTCCGGTTTTGCTGCGAACCATCCCGACGAGCGTTTTGCCATCGAGCGCAACGACCTCAAGAAGCGCCTGCTGCAGGACCTCTTTGAGAACAGCATCCCCTCACTTCTGCGCTACGAGGACAAGAACACCATGCACTTCAGCATTGAGGGCCGCGTCCCCTTCCTCGACAAGGATCTGCTGCGTTACCTTTTCTCGCTCGACAACACGGCCATCATCAAGGGCGGCTGGAACAAGCGCATCCTGCGCGACAGCATGAAGGGCAAACTCCCCGATTCCATTGTCTCCCGGCGCAACAAGATAGGGTTCACCACCCCTGAGCAGGAGTGGTTCCTGCGCCTGAAGAACTACTTCTACGACCTGTTCCTCTCGGAGTCGTTCGCCCAGCGTCCGTATTTCAATCAGCAGGCGGTGCTCAAGGCCTTTGAGGGGTACATCGCGGGCAAGAGCTCGGTGGACAGTATGTCGTTTTGGCGGCTTGCGAACATCGAGTTGTGGTTGCGTGCGTTCTTTGATGAGCCGCCCGCGCCCAAACCCGTTAAGCAAAGCGATTTTGAGCCCAACGAGAACAAGAATCTCGACCTCGCCGCCGACGGTGCGGTGTTCCGGCGCTATCCGCTTCGCACCGAGAAGGTGACGGCGCAGACCGACCTTACGGAGTTCGTGCGGGAGTACGTCGAGCGTTTCTTTGCGGCGTTGCCTGTGCAGGCCGAGGAGCATCGGCAGATGTGCGGCAAGCCCTGGTACCTTTTCATCAGCGAGAAGATCGTCGCGATAACCCAAGGTCGCTCGTATTTTATCTGGGACATCAAGACGGGCTGGTGGGCGCGCTTCTTGAGCCGTTTTGTCACGCGTACGCCGGCGGGTATCGGATTGGGGAGCCCCTATACCATGCAGCTTGCGATCCAGGAGGCGGGGCTCGCCCGTATCATCTTCGCCTCCATCGGCGGGGCATTAGGCAAGCTGGTGGGCAAACGCGGCGTGTTCTATCAGCTGGCGGGTAACGACATCCGCGCCATCGACGGGCCCACGGAGTATTCGGTCTACCCCGCCAATGTCTCGGCAAAGCTCGCTCCAGCGCAGCCTGATGCCGTTGCTGCTCAGTTGAGCTCCCTGGTTCGTGCCGCCGTGCCCGCACCGTATGCTGAGAACTTCGGCGGCGTTGTGATAATCGACGCCAATGACATCGGCCGCAACGTGCTGGGAACCGACGCGCCAGGGCCCTCCGCACACTACGAAGCAGCCTTTGGGGACAACCCTCTTGGGCAGGCTCACGAGCAGACGCCGCTCTGTCTGGTGTTTGAATCTGCTTAACGGATAGCTGACGGAATGCCCTCAGAGGGGCGCTTTGGTTGACAGTTTTATTCCCCGCGTGATAGTATCGGTGCTGGTTTCTCTCAAAAACATACCGATTTTCTGTGTCTACACCAGTTTTATGCGTGTCCCAAGCAGGATGGCAAGGAGTTCAAACGAAGATGCCCAACACTCTTGGAAACCCCCCAATCGAATCATCTGGCAGCACCCGTGCTGCTGAGGCTGCCGAATCGCAGCACCCTCTGTTAAGCCGCCGTATGTTCCTCGGCATTTCCGCAGCGGCCTCCGGGCTTCTGGTGGCCTCCTCGCCTCTACTGGCGTTTGCAGACCCCACATCAGCGGAGAAGCAGGCAGAAGCGGACCAGGTCAAGGCAAAGCTCGATGAATGGGCCGCGGCGCTCGACGACGCGTCCAACCGCTATTACGAGGCCGTTACTGCGCACGATACCGCCACTGCGGCGATGGAAGACGCGCAGGGTCGGATGGACGCGGCGGAAGATGAGCTTACCCGCCTGCAGGAGCGGCTGGGCGTCCGTGCAAGTTCGATGTATAAGCAGGGGCCGCTCTCGTTCTTCGAGGTGCTGTTCGGGGCCCGGAGTTTCTCGGAGTTCACCTCATCCTGGGATCTGCTCAACACGCTCAACAGCGACGACGCGGTGCTGATCCAGCAAAGCAAGCAGCTCAAGGTAGACGCCCAGAACGCGCGTGACGACTACACCATGCAGGCGAAGATAGCCGAGCAGAAGCTCAACGAGGCCAACGAGATCAAAGCGGAGGCGGAAGCGACCGTCACCGCCTACGAGGCAGAACTCTCCTCTCTCGAGGAGGAGGTAGCCGCACTCATCCAGAAGGAGAAAGAGGAGGAGGAGCGGCGCCAGGCGGCGGAAGCTGCGGCCGCGGCGGCAGCAGCGGCAATGGCAAACAACGGCGGTTCCCAGAATTGGGTGGGGGACAGCAGCATCTACGACGTCGGCACCTACAGCAGCATCGTAGAGGCCGCCTATTCCCGGCTCGGTTGTCCTTATGTGTGGGCAGCCTCCGGCCCCACCACCTTTGACTGCTCGGGACTCACCAGCTGGTGTTATCGTCAGGTGGGCATCTCTATTCCGCGTGGCGGCAATGCCCAATACTCGTCCGCTCCTATCCAGATGCCGGTCAGCGAGGCACAGCCCGGGGACATCCTCTGGCACTACAACCACGTTGGCATCTATATCGGCGGCGGGCAGTTCATCCATGCCCCCCAGACAGGTGACGTCGTAAGAATCGCGAGCAACATGGGCATGTGGACCGGAGCCTCCCGCTGGCTCTGATGGTTCGCGACGGCAGGTGTCACCGCGCCCTCTGAGTTGCGCCCGCGTCTCGTCACTTCCCCTCAATTTGGTAGAATGTACGGTTAGGGAGTCGGTATGCTCACTATCTCCCTGCGCACGCGGCGGGGCCGACGAGACAGAGAAGGACTATGGAACTTGATTTTGTGAAGATGCACGGAGCGGGCAACGACTTTGTCTTTGTCGACGACCTGTCGCGGGAGCTGGACCTGAGTGCCGAGCAGGTGCGCTTCCTGTGCGACCGACACTTCGGCGTCGGTGCGGATGGGGTTATCCTTGTGCGACCCTCCGAGCGCGCCGATTGCGCCGCGTATATGCATTACATCAACGACGACGGTTCGCTTGCCGAGATGTGTGGTAACGGCGTGCGTTGCTTTGCGAAGTATCTGGTAGACCGCGGATTCGTTGCCGCGAGCGAGGGGCGCTTCGTCGCCGACACGCTTGCCGGCAAACGCCCGATCAGCTTTGAGATCGGTGAGGACGGCCTGCTCACACAGGCAACGGTGGATATGGGTGAGGCGGTGTTCGCGCCGCAGCGTATCCCCACCACGCTGGTGGCTACGGGCACGGTGCAACACGCTACGCAGCACGCCGCACAGCAGACAGCGGTGGCGGAGGACGCGGCGCCGAGCGACACGCTCATCAGCGAACCAGCCGTTGTAAACCAGCCACTCAACACCCCGCTGGGCGCCTTGGACTTTACCTGTGTGAACATGGGCAACCCCCACGCCGTGACCTTTATCGAGGGAGTCGAGGAGCTCGACATGCGCTCCGTCGGCCCGGCGTTGGTACACCACGAGGTCTTCCCCGAGCAGGCAAACATCGAGTTTGCCGAGGTACTCAACCCGGGCGATGCCGCGACGGGCGCGTCTGCCGAGATACGCATGCGCGTCTGTGAGCGCGGGGTGGGTGAGACCTTGGCCTGCGGCACGGGCACCTGCGCGACGGTTGTTGCCGCCGCTGTCACCGGGCGCATCGCTGTGCGCCACGCGACCGTGCATCTGCTTGGTGGCGACTTGCGCATCGAATGGCTCAACAACAACCATGTCATGATGACCGGCCCCGCCACCACCGTTTATGAAGGGACTATAGAACTGTGAGAACCGCAAACAACCTCAACCATCTTCCTCCGTACCTGTTCGCCCAGATCGATGCAAAGCGTGACGCGTTGCGTGCCCAGGGTATCGAGGTCATCTCGCTGGGCATCGGTGACCCGGACATCCCCACGCCTACGCATATAGTAGACGCCATGGCCGAGGCCATCCGCAACCCCGCCAACCACCAGTACCCCGATTACGCCGGCTCGCTTGCCTACCGCAGCGCCTGCGCCGCGTGGATGCAACGTCGCTTTGGTGTTGAGTTGGACCCAAGGACCGAGGTGCTGGCGCTTATCGGCAGCAAGGAGGGCATCGCGCACATCCATACCGCCTTTGTGAACCCGGGCGACTATGTGCTTGCGCCGAGCATCGGCTACCCGGTCTACTCCGGCGGGGCGACCCTCATGCACGCCAACACGCACTTTTTGCGGATGCGGGCGGAGACGGACTGGCTCGCCGAGCTTGCCGATGTCCCTGCCGAGGTGCTCAAAAAGGCGCGCATCCTCTTTATCGGCTACCCCAACAACCCCACGGGAGCCATCGCGACGCCCGAGTATTTTGACGAGGCCATCGCGTTTTGCCGCGAACACGACCTGCTGCTCGTGCACGACAACGCCTACTCCGAGATCTCCTTCGACGGTTACGTCGCGCCCTCCATCCTTGAGCGTCCCGGCGCAAAGGACGTGTGTATCGAGATGTTCTCGCTCTCCAAGACCTACAACATGACCGGTTGGCGCATCGCCTTTGCCTGCGGCAACCCCACCGCCGTGCGCGCGCTTGGTACCGTGAAGAACAACCTCGACTCCGGCCAGTTCACGGCGATACAAGACGCCGCCATCGTTGCACTTGAGGGCGACCAGCAGTGCGTCGCCGATATGTGTGCGCTCTACCAGCGCCGCCGCGACCTTGTGCTCGACGCCCTTGCCGCCATCGGCATCGAGTGTGAGGCGCCCAAGGCGACCATCTACGTATGGGCCAAGGTGCCCGAGGGCTACACGTCGACGGACTTCACCGAGAAGCTGCTCACCGAGGCGCACGTAATCGTCACCCCCGGCAACGGCTACGGCCCCGACGGCGAGGGCTACATCCGCATCTCGCTGACCACCCCCGACGACCAGCTTCTCGAGGCCGTCCGGAGAATCAAGGCCACGCTCTAAGCTACGAGAAAAGCAGGTTTTTTGGTTGCCGTCCATGCGTCGGTGTCCTTTCGCCTGTACATCCCTCGCGAATCGGGTATCATAGAGTCTTCTTTTTTGCGGGACAGGGAAGACAGGGGAACGGAGGAAGGGCATGAAGGGAAACAGTAGGATACGGGGGCTTTTTGGGGGTCTGAGGAAGGGCGGCGTAGTCGCGCTTGCGGCTGTGGCGAGCATGCTCTTGGCCCTCGCACTCACCGGTTGTCTTGGCGGAACTCAGGACGCAAACTCGGATGGGACGACAACGCGCGCGGATTCTGATCTGCTGACCGACATCCAAAAGACCCTGCAAGCCGAGGGACGCCCCTTCAACAACGTCACTACCGGTAAGCCGGGCGATGTGCTGAGCAACACCTTCTTCGACTGGGAGATAAAATCCGTCGTCGCGCAAAACTCGGTGATAATCGATGGTGAGGAGTTCTTCCCCAGCATCGATGGCTATAAGTTCGTACTGGTAGACGTGCAGACGAAGAACATCTACACCGAGATTAACCCCATGAGCAACGGCGACTTCAACATCATCTACGGCAACGGCGAGGACGCTGTTGAGGACTACGCCTACGAGGCGTTTATGGAGGGCATGTATCCCGATGACGAGCAGCAGGAACCAGGCGAGACCACCAGCGGCATTGTGATCTTTGAGGTTCCCCAAGACGTGCACGAAGCGCAGATTGCCTACTACGAGGTATGGGATGATGAATTTGAGGGCGATACGTACCTGTTTGAGGTAAAGTTTTAGCCGCACACCCCCCGGTAGGTACCGGCTTGTTTCAGGAGGGGCACAGGATGGCTTATACGTGGGACAAGGACCTGGAAACAGGCTATGTGCTTGTAGACAATCAGCACAGGCAGCTGATTATGTTGGTGAACGACCTGCAAGTCTCCATTGTCCAGGGGAAAGGTGTGGACGAGATCAAGGGGACGGTGGAGTTCTTACGGTTCTACGTAATCAGGCATTTTGAAGACGAGGAGAACCTCCAGCTGAAGTTCGGCTACGGGGACTACTACGAGCATGTTGCGCGCCATCGCGAATTCAAGCTCCGTGTGAACGAACTTGCTACGCGTCTGTATAAGGAGGGCCCTTCACCCGAGCTGGTTGAGGAGATCTCGGAGTGTGTTGGTGACTGGCTGGTCAATCACATCAAAGGCGACGATCTAAAAATGGCCGCATACATCAGAACCCATAGCACCCCATCCGCCCCAACCTTCTAACCCAGACTTGCAATCGTGCGCCGCGTTCTTGTGACACTCATTCCATCGCGCAGCACGTGACACACACCCGTCCCCTTTTTTGCACCTCGCTCTTTTATGTGCGCCACGGAGGGGGAGAGTTGCGCTATGATGAGGGTGTTCTATTTTGAGGCGTTGTGGTGGCTGCGCTCAGTTACCAACTATAGAAAAGTGGATGAGGAGAAGCACATGGCAGACGAACAGATTCCTGCTGGTTGGTATCCCGACCCGACAGGGGACCTATCAAAGATTCGTTATTGGGACGGTACGGCGTGGACCGAGCATGTTCAGCCTGCCGTGACCCCCGAGTCGCAGAATTCGGCAGTAGGCACTGCGCCCTATACGGCCGGCGGTGCGCCTGCGACCCTCCAACCGATTTATGCCCCCGGACAAACGGTACCGGTCTATGCCACGAGCTCCCAAAGCAATGGCCGTGAGGGCATGGCAGTTGGCCGTGAGGGCATGGCAGTTGCCTCGCTCATACTGGGAATCCTGAGCATCCCCTGCTGCGTTGTCTACATAGGCGGCCTTTTCGGCGTGCTTGCCATCATATTCGGCTGTCTGGGACTCAAGAGCAGCAAGCGGGGCATGGCGATTGCGGGTATCATCTGCGGCGTTGTCGGCGTTTTGCTGCTGGCGTTCATACTCATAGTGGTCGTTGCGCTTTATCCTGATATGCTGGCTAATCCCGAGGAGTACGGCCTGCCTTCGGATTACTTCGAGGATTACATCTAAGCCATACGAGCAACTGTGCGTCAGGAGCGCGCGGAGCGCGCGATGCACTGTTCAAACAGGTTGTCGAGGAGGGTCCCGAGGGGGATGCCTGCGGCTGCGCTCGCCAGGGGGAAGAGCGAGAACTCCGCCATGCCGGGCGAGGCGTTGATTTCCAGCACACGCACACGCTCGCCATCCCAGAGCAGGTCGACACGGCTGAGGTCGCGGCAGCCAAAGCTGCGATGTACCTCAAGCGCCGCTTCCTCTATGAGCACGCGGATGCGGGCGGCCTCATCCTCATCGTCGGCCAGCGACGAGAGGCGCACGGGTGCGTAGTAGTCAACGAGGTCGGGGTCGAGCCGCACCTCGGTGTTGAAGAAGCCAGAGCCCGCACGCGGGCATATCTCAACTGGCGGCAGCGCATAGGCCTCGCTGTCGGTTCCCACAATGGACACCGCCATCTCAACGCCGTTCACCCACTCCTCGATCAGCACCTCGTCATCAAAGGAGAGCGCGTCGAGTATGGCCGGGGCCAGCTCGTCAAAACTCTCCACGCGGTTGATGCCTAAGGCAGAGCCGCCTGAAGCGGGGAGCACCGCGAAGGGATAGCCGGAGGGCAACCGCTCGCTCAGCAGGTCGAGCGCGCCGGCCGCGCCGAAGTTCTTAAAACTGGTGGCCGAGAGGCAAACCGAACGCGGCCAGGAGGCGGGGCCTTCCGTAAGCCCTGCTCTGACGCGGCGCTGCGTGACGATGTGGGGGAGCATGCTCTTGTTCCAGGTGCTGCGGCAGACGCAGGAGGACGAGCCGACAAAGGGAACAGCGAGGTACTCAAGCAGGGATTGGACGGTGCCGTCCTCGCCGTGGCCGCCGTGCAGCGCGATGAAGGCGACATCGGGTTGCTCGCTGCGCAAAGCGCTGACGAGGGATGTTGAGGTGTCGAGTGGCACAACGGTGTGCCCCTCTCTCTCCAGTGTGCGCAGTATGTGCTTGCCACTCGCAAGCGAGAACTCGCGCTCAAAGGAATTGCCGCCCATAAGTACCGCTACTTTGTAGGTCATTGCAGCCCCTTTCTCAGCGTTGTCCGCGTAGATTCCCAGCGTTACATTCGCTTCGCTCATCAGCGGCTCCGCCGCTGCGCGGGAATGACGGGAGATAATGATAGGTCATGGTGTCTCCTTCAGCACGCCGGCGTTGATGAACGCGCGGTACAGCTCCAGGCGCTCCTCGATAACGAGCGAAAGACGCCGACAGGCTTCGCGTAGCTGCTCGGGCTCCTCGTAGCAAAACGCGATGCGCATCGAGCTTTGCCCCTTGCCGCTGCCGCTGGGGTAGCAGCCGTCGCCGGGGACAAAGGTCACGCCCGCCTCCAGGGCCACCGAGAGCATCTGCGGCGTGTTGACGTAGGTGGGCAGCGTCACCCAGACAAAGAAGCCGCCCGTCGGGTGCGTCCACGTCGCCTCGGGAGGGAAGAACTCCTCCAGCGCCTCAAGCATGGCGTCGCGGCGTTCGCGGTACTTCCCGCACATA
>JAITEK010000154.1 GCA_031282085.1 Coriobacteriales bacterium | reverse complement strand
CACCTCCAAACATGGTCGCTATTCTACTCATGGATGTTCACTCCTCGGTATCGGGCGATGGCGGCAACGTCTTTGTCGCCGCGACCGCTCAGGCAGATGATTATGTTTTCCTCGGGGCCCAGCTCAGGCGCCAGGCGTCGCGCAAAGGCCACGGCGTGAGCGCTCTCAATGGCGCAGATAATGCCCTCGGTGCGGCTCAGGTACTCAAAGGCGTCCACCGCCTCGTCGTCGGTTATCGGTACGTACTCAGCGCGTCCGCTGCTGTGCAGGTACGCGTGCTCGGGGCCGATGCCCGGATAGTCGAGCCCGGCGCTAATGCTGTAGACTGGCGCGATCTGCCCGTGTTCGTCCTGGCAGAAGTAGGACTTCATGCCGTGGAACACCCCCAGCTCGCCTTTTGCGATGGTGGCGGCGTGTTGCTCCGTATTGATGCCGCGCCCGGCCGCCTCGCAGCCGATGAGCCGCACCCCCTCATCACCGACAAAATGATGGAACATCCCGATGGCGTTGCTGCCGCCACCCACGCAGGCCACCACGGCGGCGGGTAACCTGCCCTCATGCTCGAGTATCTGCGCGCGGGCCTCGGCGCTGATAACCGCCTGAAAGTCGCGCACCATCGTGGGGAAGGGATGCGGCCCCATCACGCTGCCGAGCACGTAATGCGTGTCGTCCACGCGGCTCACCCACTCGCGCATGGCCTCGTTAACGGCGTCCTTGAGCGTCTGCGTCCCCGTCTCAACCGCGTGTACTTTTGCCCCCAGCAGCTCCATGCGGTAGACGTTGAGCACCTGCCGCTCGGTGTCTTCGCGCCCCATGAACACCTCGCACTCCAGGCCGAACAGCGCCGCCGCGGTCGCCGCCGCCACGCCGTGCTGCCCCGCGCCCGTCTCGGCGATAACGCGCGTCTTGCCGCGCTTCTTTGCGAGCAAGGTCTGCCCCAGCACGTTGTTTATCTTGTGCGAACCGGTGTGATTGAGGTCCTCGCGCTTGAGATAAATCTGCGCCCCGCCCAAATCGCTCGTCATATGCTTTGCATGGTACAGCCGCGACGGCCGCCCAGCATAGCCGTTGAGCAGTTCCGTCAGCTCGCTTTGGAACTCCTCATCCTCCTTGTACTGCTCGTAGGCAGCCTCCAACTCCAGCAGCTCGTTCATCAGAGTCTCGGGGATGTACTGCCCGCCAAAAATTCCAAATCTACCTCGCGTCATGCGCGTCTCACCCTTTCTACCAGCTCCTTTATCTTGCTTGAATCCTTTATGCCGTCCGTCTCAGCCCCGCTGCTCACGTCTATACAATAGGGGTTGAGTGCCAGCGCTTCACTTAGATTGCCCAACCCGATACCGCCCGCCAAAAAGTACGGCCGCTCAATACCCGCAAGCAGCCGCCAGTCAAAGCGCCTGCCACTACCCGGCTGCCGATAGTCGAACAACGGAAAGTCCACCTCATCGGGTATCGAGGGTGTCAGGGGGACGGGTGTCAGGGGGATGTGCACCTTGACACCCTCGTCGAGCGCCACGGCACGGATGATGGTGAGGTTCGCCCCGCATAGTTCTCGCAGCGCGTGTATCTGCTCGGGCTGGTAGGTGCCATGCAGCTGTGCCGCCGCAAACAGCCCGCAGGCATACATCTCGACAATGCGCTCGGGCGCTTCTTCCACAAAGACGCCAACCGCGATGATGCGCTCGTCGAGCTGCGCCCGCAGCCGCTGCGCAGTCTCTGCCGTAACCTGCCGGGTACTCGGCGCAAACACAAAACCCACGTAATCCGGCAGCGCTCGGTTAACCGCCACAACATCCTCGTCGCGGAAGAGGCCACATATCTTAATTCTGCTGTTGCTCATGATGTCGCCCCGGCTAAGCGTCTCACGAGGACGCTACGCGTTTCGCGCTGTTCTGTAAATCCGGTCGCTAGCGCGCCTGGCGCGCCTCCGCCCGTCATTCCGGCTTTATGCCGGAATCCACTGCGAGCGATAGCGAGCGATAGCCTAGGAGCGTGCAGCGCGATACACAACTGTCTCACGAGGACGGCTAACGCCGTCCCGCGGTGTACAGTAAGTCCGGTCGCTACCGCGCCCGGGTGGATTCTGGCATAAAGCCAGAATGACGTGCGGGGTGACCTACAGGATGACGTGCAGAATGACATACGGGGTGTCGTGCGGGATGACCCGTAGGATGACGTGCAGAATGACGTACGGGATGCCGTGCGGGGTGACCTGCAGGGTGACGTGCAGAATGACGTACGGGGCGCCGTGCGGGGTGACCTGCAGGGTGACGTGCAGGATGCCGTGCGGGGCGTCGTGCGGGGTGACCTGCAGGGTGAAGGCCCGTCATCCTGGGCTTGTCCCAGGATCCAGTCGCACGCGACAGCGGGCGACGCACCCAGAGCGTGCGCAGCACGCGACACACTTCTCATCCCGCTGCCCCCCGCATCTGCGCAAGAAGCTCAGCCTTGTCCTCGGAGCGCATGAGGGTCTCGCCAATGAGCACCGCGTCCACACCGGCGGCAGAGAGCCGGGCCACATCCTCAACATCACGGATGCCGCTCTCAGCAACAAAGAGCACGTTGCGAGGCACGGCGGCCCGCAGCGTGAGACTGGTCTCCAGGCGCACCTCAAAGCTGTGGAGGTCGCGGTTGTTCACGCCGACGATGCGTGCTCCGGCCGCGAGCGCCCGCTCGACCTCCGACTGCGTGTGGGCTTCTACCAGCGCGTCGAGCCCCAGGCTATGGGCGCAGGCGATAAAGCTCGCAAGCTCATCATCGTTGAGCAGCGCCACGATGAGCAGCGCCGCCTGTGCGCCAAGTACAGCGGCCTCGTAAAGCTGGTATTCGTTGATGATAAAGTCTTTGCGCAGAACCGGGATGCCTACTTCGCTCGCGATCTCCGTGAGATAACGCGGCGAGCCTTGGAAGAAGTTTGGCTCCGTGAGCACGCTGATGGCGTTGGCTCCCGCTTCCTCATAGGCGTGCGCGATGGCTACCGGGTCAAAGTCCTGCGCAATGAGCCCCTTGGATGGCGACGCCTTTTTGACCTCACAGATGAAGGAGAGTCCCGGCATCGCAAGCGCCGCTGCAAAAGAGGGGCGGGGCGGAGCAAGCGGCGGGGCGGCAGCCCGCTCGGCAAGATGCGTGCGCAGTTGCTCGAGCGGCAGTTCGCGCGTTGCTGCGGCAACGCGTTGCCGCGTGTCGGCGACTATTGTCTCAAGTATGCTGTGCATCACGCCTCCACCCCATTCACTCATTCGACAACGCAACAAAGCGCTCAAGCTGCTCGCGCGCCGCGCCGCTGTCTATGGTCTGCTCGGCAAGCTCGGCCGCCTGCGCAAGTGTGAGTTGCGGACGCGCAATAAAAATGGCGGCGGCGGCGTTGAGAACGACGGCCTCGCGACGCGGCCCCTTCTCCCCCGCAAGGATGGCGCGCGTGATGGCCGCGTTCTCAACAGGCGAACCGCCCACCAGGTCCTCACGCGCACAACGGGTAAACCCCAGGTCCTCAGGCCGTATGTCGTAGGACTTAAAGCGCCCGCTGCGCACCTCGCAAACGCTGGTCGCCGCACTCATCGACAGCTCGTCGAGGCTGTCCTGCCCGTAAACCACCAACGCGTCGGTTACGCCGAGGTTACTCAACACCTGCGCCATCGGCTCAACCAGCTCCTCGTCGTAGACCCCCAAAAGCTCACGGTTGGCGCCGGCGGGGTTCACAAGCGGCCCGAGGATGTTGAATATCGTGCGGATGCCCAGCTCACGGCGCACCGGCGCAACGTACTTCATCGCGATGTGGTAATTTTGCGCGTA
>JAITEK010000151.1 GCA_031282085.1 Coriobacteriales bacterium | reverse complement strand
TTTACCTACGACAACAACTACTTTAACGACCGCTACCAGGGGATTCCCGTGGATGGCTACACGGCGCTCGTCGAGGCGCTGCTTGAGGGCATCGAGGTGCGCTGTGATGTTGATTATCTTGCGCGGCGCGCGGAGTTTGAGGGGCTGGCAGAGCGGACACTTTACACCGGCCAGATAGACGAATATTACGACTATCGCTTCGGCGCGCTTGAGTGGCGTAGCCTGCGCTTTGAGACCGAGACCTTGCCGCAGGACAACTACCAGGGCGTGGCCGCCGTTAACTACACGGACGCCGAGACGCCGTTTACCCGCATCATCGAGCACAAGCACTTTGTCTTTGGCACGCAGCCCAAGACGGTTATCACACGTGAGTATCCGCTTGCCTGGGAGAAAGGCATGGACGCGTATTACCCTGTGAACAACAGCGCCAATCAGGAGCGCTATCGCCACTATGCGGAGCTCGCCGCCGCCGAGCCATCCCTGGTATTCGGCGGTCGCCTCGGTCATTACCGCTATTACGACATGGATGACGCCATCCGCGCTGCACTGGATCTGGTGCAGGCGGAACTTAGGCAATAGAAAGGCAAGCGAAAAGGAGCCACATGCGTTATCTCATCTCTATCAGGCGTTGGGTGCAGGAGACGCCTCAGGCTATAGCGTTCAGGAATACCGACGGCGCGTCTTTGTCCTATGGCGAGCTGTGGCAAAGGGCAACCTCGCTTGCGAGCCAACTGTCTGCTGCCGACGCTGCGGGCACGCCTGTCGTTGTGTACGGGCACAAAGAGCCGCTCATGATCGCTTGCTTCCTGGCGTGCTCGATGAGCGGCAGGGCGTATATCCCCGTCGACAGCTCCCTGCCCGTTGAGCGCCTGCAGGCCATTGTCGACCAGATTAAAGAGCCTCTGCTCCTTGCGGTCAGACAGCCTGAAGTGGAGATAGCAAACGCCCGGAGCGTCGAGCGTAAGGTGCTTGAGCAGTGGGCCTCTGCAAAGCCGGCGCCCCCGGTTGCGGCAGATGGGCCGTATCCTTCCGACACCTCTGCCTGGGTAAGTGATGAGGAGCTGTTCTACATCCTGTTCACCTCAGGCTCAAGCGGGGTTCCCAAAGGCGTTGAGGTCACGGCTGCCTGCGTTGATAACTTTCTGGAATGGGCGCTTACCTTGGGCGACGTCCCCAAAGAGGGGAAGACCTTCATCAACCAGGCCCCGTTCTCCTTCGACCTGTCGGTCTTTGAGCTTACCATGGCGCTGGCAAGCGGAGGCTGCCTGTTTTCGCTTTGCAGCGAGACGCAGCACTCGCTGCCCAAACTGTTCTTGGCGCTCGCCGACTCACAGGCGCACATATGGGTTTCTACTCCTTCGTTCGCCGCGTTGTGCTTAAACGATGCCAGCTTCACTCAGGAGCTATTGCCCGAAGTTGAGCTGTTCCTGTTCTGCGGCGAGGTCTTGCTGCCCAGCACCGCGGCAGGGCTCCACGAGCGATTCCCACGGGCGCGCGTTGTGAACACCTACGGGCCAACGGAGTCTACGGTGGCGGTAACGCAGGTGCCCATCACTCCGGAGCACTGCGCGTCGGGTGTCCCTCTTCCCGTGGGACGTGCTCGCTCCGGCACGCGTATCGACATACTGGGTACGCAAGGTGAGGTGCTGCTGCCCGGAGAGACGGGGGAGATACGCATCGTAGGAGACACCGTTGCGCGCGGCTATTTTGGTCAGCCAGAACTCAGCGCTCAGGTGTTCGGCAGAGCCGAGACGCTGATGGGCGAGAACGACCGTCCGGTTGCCGTCCGCAGCTACCGCACCGGCGACAAGGGCTATCTCGACAAAACGGGCATGCTCTATTACCAGGGACGTCTTGACTTCCAGGTAAAACTCAACGGCTATCGCATCGAGCTTGGGGACATTGAGGAGAACCTCCGTGCGTTGCCCTATGTGAAGGACGCCGCCGTGCTGCCTGCGCTCAAGGACGAGAAGATAACGCATCTGGTGGCCTATGTGGCCTTGAGCACCGAGATCGCCCCATCCAGCCTCAAGGCGCGCATGCGGGTTAAGGAGGACCTCTCAAAACGCCTGCCTGCCTACATGGTTCCCAAGAGTATCGTCTTGATGGACAATTTGCCGCTTAACCCCAATGGCAAGGTCGACCGTAGCGCCTTGCGGGGAAGCGTCCAACCGCGTTAACGCCAGGGAAACCTCATGGATTTCTACGTAAGCCCCTCATTTTGGTTCCTGCTGATTGCTGCGGTCGTACCTGCTGCTATTCTGGGCTTCACGGGACGCAGGATCCGTTATTATGGGCTTGTGGCCTCCGTGGCATTCCTGCTGCTGTTGTTCAGCGTGAATATGATAGGACTCCTCTATTTCCTGGTATTCCTGGTTCTTGCTGCCGTGGTAACTGCGGTGGTTATGCGGGAGTGGAGTAGGGGGCAGCAACGCCTCTGGGTCTATCGCCTGGGGCTTGCCGTTGTGCTGGTGCCTTTGGCCTGCTCTAAAGTCGGAGCAGTCTTTGACGAGAATATCCTGGGCTTTATCGGCATATCCTACATTACCTTTAAGGCCATACAGGTGCTTATCGAGATACGGGATGGGATTATTGGGCGCCTTACCCCCTTTGACTACCTGTATTTCCTACTGTTCTTCGCGCCATTTACCTCAGGGCCTATCGATCGGTCCCGTCGCTTTACCGATGACGCCGCCCGTACTTTCAGTCGAGATGAGTACGCTGGGCTCCTCTCCAAGGGGATAGTGATGCTTCTGACGGGCGCGGTGTATAAAACCATACTGGCGAGCGTAGTTTTTGCTGCGTATACTCCCGAGACTCTGGGATTAGGATTCGGTGCCAGAGAGGTTGTGGCAGCTGTTAAGGATGCTTACGCTTACGGGCTGTATCTGTTCTTCGATTTTGCCGGCTACTCCCTCATGGCCATCGGCGCAGGATGCTGTTTCGGTATCGTCACCCCGGCCAACTTTAAGGCGCCGTTTTTGAGCTGTGACATAAAGGAGTTCTGGAACCGTTGGCATATAACGCTCTCCTTCTGGCTGCGCGATTTTGTATTCATGCGCTTTACGCGCTTTGCAATCAAACGCAAATTGTTCGGCTCACGGCAAACCGTCGCCTGTGTGGGTTACGTGTTCAACATGACGTTGATGGGTGCCTGGCATGGGCTTACCCTCGATTATCTGGCGTATGGGCTGTTTCATGGACTGCTTTTGGCTGCAACCGACATCTACCAAAAACGCTCAGGCTTTCACAAGCGCTATAAGAACGCGGCATGGTACCGAGTGGCGTCTTGGGTGGTAACATTGAACTTGGTCATGTTTGGCTTTGCGCTGTTCTCCGGACAGGCGCATCTGATAACAGGAGGATTGTTACATGGATACTGATACGCAACTGAGACAAGATATAATCGCCCTCATTGCTGAAGTCACCTGTGAGGACGATATAAGTGAGGAGCGTGATCTCGATTTATTCGAATCCGGTTTACTCGACTCCCTGGCGGCCATTGAGCTTTTGGTGGGCATAGAAGAACGCTTCGGGGTGGACATCGCGCCTACCGCCGTCGAACGCGAGGAGATGAATACCGTCAACCGCATCATTGCGCAGATCGAGCAGAGGTATCTGTGAGGCGACTGATTGCCATAGCTCTGTCGGCTCTGCTCTTCCTGGGACTCTTTGCCACGTATAACGTGTGTGGCACGTGGTCTCCTGCCCAAGACGAGCTGGACCCTTCTCTGGATTACCGATATGCCTACGACCACTTCAAGGAGAAAAGTCCTCAGCTGGTGGAGGCTCTTGCGGTTCCGGGCACCACGTTGGTTTTCGGCTCCTCGGAGCTGGACCCTAAGCCTTCGGTGCTGCAACATCCCGTGAATCTGCCTGAGAGTTACGGGATCGATCTGAACCTC
>JAITEK010000133.1 GCA_031282085.1 Coriobacteriales bacterium | reverse complement strand
AGCGCCTTGGTCGCGCTGTACACCACCACGTCGGCGCCGTACTCAAGGGGATTGAGCAGGTAGGGGGTAACAAGCGTGTTGTCGACGATGAGTATGATGTTGTGCGCGTGCGCCAGTTGTGTCAACGCCTCAAGATCCGCCACGGCGGTAAGGGGGTTGCTCACGCTCTCCACAAACAGGGCGCGCGTTTGCGGCGTGATGCCGCGCTCCCATGCCTCGATGCTGTCCGCGTCCTCTACCAGGTCGACGCCAAGCCCCAGCTCAGGATAGATATTGGTGAAGGCGTCTGCGGTGCCGCCGTAGAGCCGGTAGGTGGTGAGTATGCGCCCGCCGCGCCCGGCGGCGTTGAACAGCGCGTAGGTCACGGCCGCCATGCCGCTGGCCAACGCGATGGCGCTCGGCGCTTTATGCAGGGCGGCTACGCGCTGCTCCAGCACGGCGACCGTGGGGTTGCCCATGCGCGTGTAAAGGGCGTCGTCCGACTCAAAGCCAAACAACGCGTCGGCGCGGTCCGCCGTCTCAAGCGCAAACGCGGTGGTCTGATAAATGGGCACGCTGACTGCGTGGTTGTGCTCGCTCGCGTTGTAGCCAGCCTGCACCTTGAGTGTGTCGAAGTGCCATTGCCGACGTGTATCTGATGCTGTCATATTGGGTGCTCCCTCGGTCCTACGGGCGTACGGATGACCGCCCGCCCACCTTCATTCTGTGATAAGTAATACTTTATAACTTATAAGTTTACTTTACCAGAGGAGAACGCGCCTGTGAGACAAGGGAAGAAGGACTCGATGAGACGTTCTGATAGCCGATTTATTCTTTATGTAGTAGCAAAACGTTACGGCTTTCGGTAGACTTATCATCCGCACGATTCGCACAAGCTGGTGTGGCGCAACGGTAGCGCATCTGATTTGTAATCAGACGGTTGCAGGTTCGATTCCTGTCACCAGCTCCATAAACCCTTCCGAAGCCCGAGACGCCTCGGGCTCTTTTCATCTGTATGGTCGCCCAAGGGGAATCCTCCTGCCGCTTTTGGTAGAGGAGATGATTCTGCCAGCTTATGATATGCTGTTCTTTGCGGCTTTTCGGAGTTTGGGGGCCTATTCTGATTAAAAGTCTGTGAAGGAGTGATGGTGCTGTGCGCAAGTGGAAAACGAGGTCGTTTCGTGCTCTGAGTTTTTTCTTGGTGTTTACCTTGGTGGCCACGATGGCTGGCCCTGCCTACGGAAATCCTTTAGGAGATCCTGATATATCCGGCCTGCCAAAAACCGGCGGGCTGTTAGAAGTTGCGGATTCTACCGAGAGCATCGAGTCTGCCGACGAGGCGACGCCAGAAGTTCCCGCTCTGCCCGAGCCGGATGCCGACGCGTCCGGGCAAGACCCCGCCGACCTCGTGCCGCCTGAGTCCGAGGAGCAGGAAGACCCCACCGGCCCCGCGCAGTCTGGCGCAGAGTCCGCTGAGGGGCCTGTAGACGATTCGGCCCTTGCAACCGAAGGCTATCCTGCGGATGATCCGGTGGCCCCCGCGGTTGAGGAGGGCACCGCTCTGGAGCTTTCCCCCAACGCTGCGGTAGACGTCCAAGGGACCTATCTTATCCAGCCGCTTTCGAGCGCTGACAAGGTCATAGACATTCACGGGGCGTCAAAGACGGACAAGGCGAACGCCGCTCAGTATCGCTCGCATTTGGGCGCAAACCAGCGTTTTACCTTCACTTTGAACAAGGATAACACCTATACCATCACCTGCGTCAACTCGCAGAAAGTCCTCGATGTGCAGGGTGCGCAAAAGGCGAACAGGGCCAATGTCATACAGTACCACCCGACGGGAGGGGCCAACCAGAAGTGGGTGCTTGAGAAGAACAAGGACGGCTCGTACACTATCGCAAGCGCGCTCGACACGCGTTTTGTCCTCGATATATACGGCGGCTCGAATGCCAACAGCGCCAATCTCATCATCTACCAGAAAAAGGGCAATGCCGCAAACCAGTCCTTCAAGCTCATCCCCACCACGTCCACTCCGCCTGCTGCGGGCGATGTCGATCTGGCGGTGGGCATCTACACCATACAAGACAATCTGAGCCCTGTCCGCTCACTCGACATAGAGGGTGCATCGCTCTCGTCGGGCGCGCGGGTTATCCTATGGGATAAGCATAGCAGGCAGAACCAGAGGTTCTACCTCAGCCGCGACAGCTCGGGCCTGTATGCGATACGCCCCCTGCATGCGGGCACGGCTCTGGGAACCACGGTGCCTGCGCGCGAGGTTGTGCAACTGACCTATGTCTCCGAGGCGTCCTCCGATATTTCCTATCTTTCGCAGCGATGGATCATCCGTACGGCTGCAACGGGATTAGTGCGTTTTGAGAATGCCGCGACCGGCCTTTGCCTCGACATCGCGGGAGCAAACCCCACAGCGGGAACCGCCCTTATCGTCTATGGCAAGCAAGACAAGAAAAGCCAATCCTTCTCCCTGGCGGCGGCAAGCCCCGTACTGCCAAAGGCGGGCATCTATACCCTTACGCCGAAAGCCGCCACATCCAAGCGCCTCGATATACAGGGGAACTCTGTAGCCGAGAAGGCCTCCGTTATCGTCTGGGCCTCCAACGGAGGACAAAATCAGAAATTCCTGCTTATCGATCTCAAGGATGGCAGTTACGCGCTCTCAAGCCTGATCTCGGGGAAGTACCTGACTGAGGTATCGGGGAAGCTCTATCAGATGACGGCAACGTCTTCGGACCTCAGCCAGAAATGGGAGATCAAGGAGATGCGAGGGGGCTTCCTCTTAAAGAACCAAGCCAGTGGCCGCTGCTTGGCGGCAGACTCAAATGCCGTCACTACCCAGATGGTCGCCTTGTCCAGCGACCCCTTCGTGGTTCCGGCAAAGTGCCTGTTCTCGTTTGCGGGTGCCGCTGCCATCAATAAGGGCTACTACTTTATCTCTTTGGATGCCGTGCCAAGCCGCGTCCTCGACGTCCGCGGCTCCTCCCGCGCGGCGGGCGCCGATGTCCTTTTGTGGAGCAAGCACGGGGCCGCCAACCAGATATGGCTGGTCTCGCAAAACTCCGACGGCAGCTACTGGATCTCCTCGGCGCCCACGTCGCTGCGCCTGGATGTTTCCGGCGCCAACGCAAAAGACGGCGCAAAGGTCATACAGTATACCGCACACTCCAATGCCAATCAGAAGTGGCGTATCATACCCGCAGATAACGGCTCGTTTTACCTGCAATCCGCTTTAGGCTCAAACCTTACCCTTTCTGGGGCGGGCGGCAGCACCGCAAACGGCAGCACTGTCGTCATTGCCGACACCAACAAGACGACGCCGCAGAAGTTCCGCTTTACGGCGACAAAATTCAGTGGCTACTCGGGCAACGCCGACCTCGACGGAAAGATCCAGTGGATCATCAACAATAGAACGGGTACCAGCGGCGATGTGCTCTGGAAAAGCTTCGACTACGTCTCCCATTCGTATCGGTATATCTCCGGATCGACGTATCCGCAAGGTGATTGGTCGGTGCCGTTTGCCATTGAGATGGTCGACCGGGGCGGTGGCAACTGCTACCGTTTCGCCGCCCTGTTCTGCTGGCTGGCACGTGCATATGGATACGACGCCCGGGTCGTATCTGGTGCGGTGCCGAGTTTCTCGGGAGGCTGGGCGCCTCACGCCTGGGTCGAGATATACAAGGATGGCCAGGTATACGTCTGCGATCCCGATATGGAAAACGCCTATCCCAGTTATGACTGGTACATGAAAACCTATGCCCAGGCCCCGATCAACTATCGTAAGTAAAGGTTGAGACCCATGCCCAAGGACGCATCCGTTAGTCTCCGCAGCTGTGACATCGGTTTCTGCGGCGGGTAGCATCCATGCTCTTTTCTTCGCTGACCTTCATATGCGTGTTCCTCCCCGTGGCGTTCCTGCTGTCGCTCGCGCTCCCGGGAATGCGCGCAAAAAACGTCCTGCTCATCGTCGCGAGTCTGCTTTTCTACGCCTACGGAGAGCCGCTTTACATTCTGTTGATGCTGGCCTCGGCTTTGGTCAACTACGGGTTCGGCCTTCTCGTCGGGAAGCTGGGCGAGCGGGCAGGCGAGGAGGCAGGCGAGCTGTTCGGTGGCAGAGAGGCCCGGCGTGCAAACGAATCGCGGAGTGAGAGCAGCCATGGGCGGTATCGTCGCTTCGCCTTAGCCGGGGCGATCGTGTTCAACGTAGGCATGCTCGGCGTATTCAAATACGCTGATATGCTCGTGGGCAGCGTCGACGTGCTTGCTGGCCTCGGTTTGCCGCTGCCGCATATCCTCCTGCCTGTGGGCATCTCGTTCTACACCTTCCAGGCCCTTTCCTACGTCATCGACGTCTATCGGGGAGAAGTGCAAGCCCAACGCAACTTCGCGCGCGTTCTGCTGTTCATCTCGTTCTTCCCCCAGCTCATCGCCGGCCCCATCATCAAATACCACGATGTTGAGACGCAGCTCGCTCAGCGCACGGTTACCCTCCAGGGCGTGGCAACCGGGCTGCGGCGTTTTGCGATAGGGCTGGGCAAAAAGGTCCTCATAGCTGACTGCATGGGTGTGGTGGCCGATTCGGTCTTCGGCGCCCCGCTCGCGTCGGTGAATATCGCCGCCGCGTGGCTTGCTGCAATCGCGTTCATGCTACAGATATACTTCGATTTCTCCGGCTACTCCGATATGGCTCTCGGCCTCGCGCGCATGTTCGGCTTTACTTACAAAGAGAACTTCCGTTACCCCTACGTCTCGCATAGCATCCAGGAATTCTGGCGTCGCTGGCATATCTCGCTCTCCACGTGGTTCAAGGAGTATGTCTACATCCCGCTCGGCGGCAATCGCAAGGGGAAGGCCCGCGCGGCGCTCAACCGCGTGGCCGTGTTCTTCCTGTGCGGTCTGTGGCACGGAGCGAGCTGGACCTTCGTCGTCTGGGGCCTGTTCCACGGTTTGTTCCTGTTGCTGGAGCAATACGTCCCCCTCAAACGCGCCCCGCGGCTCCTCGGCTGGCTGTATACCGCTCTCGTGGTCTGCTTCAGCTTCGTGCTGTTCCGGGCGGAGTCTTTTGAGCAGGCTCTGTACTTCATGGGGCAGATGCTCGGTGGTCTGCATTTCGATGAGGCGAGCGTTGCTCTCGCGTTGCGCCAGTGCACGCCGTTGTTCCTGTTCACACTTGTGGCGGGCATTATCGCCGCCACGCCGCTCAAAAGTTTCGTCGAACGGTACCTCGCCGAGCGCTCCGCTCGCACGCGTGGCGTGACACAGGCCTGCGGTTACGGCGCCTGCTTCGTGATATTCGCGCTCAGCATGCTCGCGATGTCCGGCGGCGTCTACAATCCGTTCATCTATTTCAGGTTCTGAGGAAGGCAGGTGAGGATTATGGAAAACGAGGAACGAGCAGACGAGACGCAGCCCTCAACAGCGGCCCCCTTTGTTCCCTCAGTCATTTTCGTTGTGCTCGTATTCGTTCTCATGCTCCTTCCGTCAGTTGGTATGTTGTGGGCCAGTACCGAAGCAACGACAGAGAACAGGGAGCTCGCCCCTCTGCCGTCCTTGACGGCGCTATTCGGTAAGGCTGACTCTACCGAGGGCTACCTGAGCATGCTCGGTGTGTATTTTGATGACCATTTCGCGTACCGCAACGAGCTCGTCTCCGCCAATTCCTGGCTCAGGGAACAGGTATTCGGCGTCTCCGCCACCGATCAGGTAGTTGTCGGTACCGACAACTGGTTGTATTACAACGGCACCCTGGCAGACTACCTGGGCGCCGCGCCCATGAGCGACGCGGCGCTGGATGACGCGGCGCACAACATCTTCCTCATGCAAACCTATGTGGAATCGACGGGCGCGCAGTTCGTATTCACCATCGCCCCCAACAAGAACACGCTGTATCCTGCCCATATGCCTGCTTTCTGCCTGCAGGCGTCCGCCCCCAGCAATGCCGAACGGCTCAAACCCTATCTCGAACGTTATGGTGTGCACTATGTCGATCTGTTCGAGACGCTCGCGCAGGCGCCGGATGAGCTGTACTGTCAGCGTGATAGCCACTGGACCAATGAGGGGGCGCTTGTGGCCCACACCGCCCTGATGGAGGCATTGGGCCGCGACAGTCTGGAGGAGGAGTTCGGGCTGGACTTGGCCAATCTCAAGACAGAGCGTAAGGACTTCGTTGGAGATTTGGAGCTCATGTTATACCCGTACGGCGGCGCGCCTGAGACAAACCAGTATTATCCTGGTATCAACGATGGCCCCGGCCAGACGGGGAGTCTGTGGAGCTATACGGGGACCGCACGCGATGTGACGCAGGACCAGATAGAGACGGCAGGAGCGGGAGAGGGCACGGCGCTCATGTTCCGCGACTCGTTTGGCAATGCGTTGCTCCCGTATCTGGCCACTCAAACCCAAACGGCTTTGTTCTCCAAACTTGTGCCTTATAACGCGCTGCTTGTCTCTGAACGCGAGATCGATTACGTGATAGTGGAGCGCGCCGAGCGCCATCTGGCCTACTTGAGCGAAAATGCGCCTCTCGCCCCCAGCCCGAGTCTGCGTTTTGATGCGGTCGACTTGCCTCGCAGCGAGGCTGATGCCGCCGCCGCGACACTGGAGGTAGAGGAGAGCGGCTCCTTCCTGGTGCTTTCGGGCGATGTGGACTCGGAGCTGTACCCGTTTGGTCGCACTGAAGGCGCGGAAGATTCTCAGGCGACGATCCTCGTATCGCTTAAGGCCAGCGACAAAGGGTCATCATCGGCTGCCGACGCAAAAGAGCTGTTCTGGGAACCGTACACTTTAAGCCTCACGGAAACGACGGAGCGCAGAGGCTTCCTCGCCTATATCTCCGCAGCGGGTCTGGAGCCAGGCTCCTATACCGTTTCGGTCCTGCTCCGCAGCGCCGACGAACTTATCGTGTTACAATCGACCAGCTGGTCTATTGAGTGAGCGAAAGGGTGTCCATGAAATCGTCCAAGGCATTGCGTGCGATTGTTCTATGCATGCTGTGCGCACTTTGTGTGCTTTTATCCGCCTGCGTTATCTCATCGGGCAGCCATCCCGCCGATAAGGGCGAAGCGGCGGCTTCCAGTGCCGATCCTGCCGGCGATGCGTCGTTACTTGAGATTGGTAATGGGGCCGTTGAGCAGTATTTTGATGTCTCCAACGCGACCGAGATGACAATCGTCGGGCTTGCCGTTAAGGACGCACAGGCCGAGGACTATCCCGAGAGTCAGCAGTTGAGTGGTTTCAGTTGGGAGCCGGGCAAGGTGGCGCGCGTGCATTTTGATCCGCAGAGCGCCCAGCAGGCTTCTCCCGACGATAATCCACAGGCATCGGAACGCGAGTACGACGTGGCGTTCAGACAACTTTTCAGTATTCTCCTGACCTTTTCGGACGGGAGCACAGGAGAGCTCCACAGCGTCAATCTGGATGCCCTGCAAGACGCGACCCTTGAGTACGCTGACGAGGTCTACTATCTCTCCTATACTGATGACGCTGGTATTCGGGCGACAACGCTGGACGCGGAAAAGGCCATACTGGCACAGGCTCAGGAAGCGAATGAGGCTCAGGAAGCAGCAGCTGAGGAGCCCGCTCCCGAGACGTCGCAGGCGCCTGTCGAGTCCAACGAATATTCGTATGACAACTCAAGTCCCCCGGCCAGCAGCCCCCCTCCCGCCGTGTCACAAGATTCCGACGCCTGCGTAACCGACCCGATTTTCCGCTAACGGGATGGTGATTCGCGACCGCGCCTCGCTTCGTGCCAGCAGCGACGAAAGAGAGCCTGGGCGTTGACCGTTGAGAGGATAGATACGCACGGGGGCGTGTATTGCATTGACAGGGGGGTATTCAATACAGTAAGATTCCAAGGCTTGCCAACACGGACATCCTGTGTTGGCGCAAGCACGCAACTTGAAAAGTGCACACAAGAAGAGCGTTACAAACCTGGGGGTGTGCCCGAGTGGTTAAAGGGGACGGGCTGTAAACCCGTTGGCTAAGCCTACTATGGTTCGAATCCATACGCCCCCACCAGGCCCATATAGCTCAGTCGGTAGAGCACTTCCTTGGTAAGGAAGAGGTCACCGGTTCAAGTCCGGTTGTGGGCTCCAGTAAGGCGGTGTAGCTCAGTTGGTCAGAGCACACGGTTCATACCCGTGGAGTCATTGGTTCAAGTCCAATCACCGCTACCAGGACACAGTAGTGCGCCACGCGCGCAACGTATAAATTAGGTAATAATGCCCGTGAGGGCGCTGGCATCCTTAAGGAGGATACTAATGGCAAAGGCAAAGTTCGAGCGTACCAAGCCGCATGTTAACA
>JAITEK010000112.1 GCA_031282085.1 Coriobacteriales bacterium | reverse complement strand
TGAGAAGCTATGGAGCGGACAACGGGACTCGAACCCGCGACCCCAACCTTGGCAAGGTTGTGCTCTACCAACTGAGCCATGTCCGCATGCGCAGAACGATATTCTACGAGAGCAGCGCCTTTGGCGCAAGCCCTATTCTTCGGTCGGCTCTCCCTGCGGGCGCCTGTCGGCGTCTTTTCTGGGTGCGTCTTCGCTGGGTACCGTGCTTTATTCGCTTTTGGGAGAACCGCCCCGTTTCTTTTTGAAAAAAGACCAAAAAAGAGGCGGATTGTGTTCTAGCGAGAACAGACAAACGTGTGGACTTCTCGGTATCATGTTTAGTCTATGTGGTGGTGGGGTCCCGTTTTTGAGGGATTGCGCTATCATTAACGTGCTCAGGAGGAAAGGATTGTTATGAAGAAGTTCAAGTTACTTAGAAGTGTTATCGCGGTGCTTTCGGTGTTTGCGCTGGTGTTCTCGCTGGTCGCCTGCGCTCAGTCGAAGGTGGAGGAGCCCCAGACAGAAGCCCCGCCAGCAGGAGACACTGCTCCGGCTCCCGACCCTGTGGAGCTCCAGATCTTTGCGGCCAACTCTTTGGAGAAGGCATTGCCCGAGGTCCAGGCTCTTTACACTCAGGCGCATCCCGAGGTGACCTTTGCCGCCACGCAGTTCAAGGCATCGGGAGACCTCGTTGAGCAGATTGGTGCGGGCGCAACCGCCGACCTTCTTATCACCGCGTCAAAAGGCAGCATGGACACGGCGGTTGAGGGTGGCAGCATAGACGACACAACCCGTATAGACATGTTCGCCAACGACCTCGTCATCGTTAAGGCAAAGGGCGCCGATATTACGGTCGGCTCTCTGGAGGATGTAAAGTCGGATGCCTTCTCAAAGATCGCCATCGGGGACGCCGCGACTGTTCCTGCCGGGCAGTATGCCAACCAGGCGCTGAACAGCATCGGCCTGTATAGCTCCGATACTGGCAAAGACGGCGAGTATGACGCAGCCATCGCGGGCAAGGTCGTGCTGGCTGACAAGGTGGGAACCGCCGCCAACTATGTGGCCACCGGTGACTGCCAGATAGGCTTTGTCTACACATCCGACATCTACCGTTACGATGGTATTGAGACCGCCTTCACTGTTCCCGCCGATGCGCACAAAGCCATCCTGTATCCGGGTGCGGTGCTCAAGGCCTCCGCAAACGCCGATGTCGCAAACGACTTCCTCAACTTCTGCCTGACCGATCCCGGTGCCCAGAGCATCTGGTCGCAGTACGGGTTCGAAGTCCTCTAGACACGCGGTGACATCGTACATCCGTAAGATTCGCACAGCAGGTATGAGCGCCCTCATTGTGGCGCTCTGCCTTCTCTTGGCGACGCCCGTACCCGCGGGCGCCGTCGAGGGCTCGCAAGCGCAAACGCAAACACAAGCAACCATCGAGGTCTCTCGCAGCGGCACCGACGCCCGCGCCGAAGGCCTCGATTTTGCTATCTCCGACTTCAGCCGCCTCAACAAGGGCACCAACAAAGAGTACGAGGGTGCGTACTTCGGCTACCGTTATCCCATGGCCTCTGAGGACGCGTTCGCCGTTGTGGTGATTGATGAGAAGACGGCGCTGGCCTATCTGCCGCAGAACGCGCTCAACCGCCTTGCCGCGCAAGACCCCAGCCAGGGTTTTGCGATCCTCCTCAACGCGCTTGACGAAAAAGCATCCCATGGGGGAACCATGCTCACGAGCATGGAGCTGGCCTACGAGTACACGTCCGAACGCTCCGTCGAGCGGGGCGGCTACCGTTACGATTTTGCTGTTGAGGTTGAGCCGGGGCACTATTACGCGACCGTGACGAAGGACGGCAGCACCGACGGAAGCGCCGGAGCCCTGTTCTGCGACACCGGTCGCGTTATCCCCGCCGCCGATGTGTTCATCGAGCAGGAGCCGGTGGGCTTTGCGGCATTCGCTGAGTTCTTCACCTCTCTCGACCTGCGCCCGTTCTGGGTGTCGCTGAGGACCTCGGCCGTCGCCATTATCTTCGTCTTCGTCCTGGGTCTGCTCGCGGCCTGGTGGTCGCAGCGGATGGGGACCCGCCTGAAGGGCGTGCTCGACTCCATCCTCACCATCCCCCTGGTCCTGCCGCCGACGGTCTGCGGCTTTTTACTGCTTGTGTTGTTCGGCAACTCGACCCCCGTGGGGCGCTGGCTGCTCGCCCATGGTATCGAGCTCATCTTCAGCTGGCCCGCTGCTGTCCTCGCAGCTACCGTGGTGTCCTTCCCGCTCATGTACCGCACGGCGCGCGGCGCCTTCGAGGGCCTCGATCCCTCACTCGGCGACGCGGCCCGCACCCTCGGCTGGAGCGAACCGCGCATCTTCCTGCGGCTGACCATGCCACTGGTCTGGCCTTCCATTGCCGCGGGTACGGTACTGGCCTTTGCGCGGGCGATGGGGGAATTCGGCGCGACGCTGTTCGTGGCGGGCAACTACCCGGGCGTTACGCAGACCATGCCCATCGCCATCTACTTCGAGTGGATGGGCGGGCACTCCGACGTGGCGACGTTCTGGGTTCTTGTCGTCATCCTGTTCTCCTTCGTCGTCATCCTTTTCGTCAACGGATACGCCTCGCACACCCAGCGATACCGTCGCGTAAGCGCCGACGAGACGGATGCGGTTGTACGGACACGTAGGGAGGTGACGCGGTGAGCCTCGTCGTCGACATCCGCAAGTCCTTCCCCGGTTTTGAGCTCAACGTGGGTTTTGAGGCGGGCGACGAGACGCTCGGGCTGCTCGGAGCGTCGGGCTGCGGCAAGAGCCTTACCCTGCGTTGCATCGCCGGTCTTGAGAAGCCGGACGAGGGCAGGATAGTGGTCGCTGGCACGACCTTCTTCGATTCCGAGAAGGGCGTCAACCTCACGGCGCAGCAACGCAAGACCGCCCTGCTGTTCCAGAACTACATGCTTTTCCCCAACCTCACCGTTGCCCAGAACATCGCCGCCGGCATCCCGCGGGGCACGTCTAAGAGTGAGGCGCACAGCATCGTTGCCCATCAACTCAAACGCTTTGGGCTTGAGGGCTTTGGCAAACGCTACCCCGTCCGGCTCTCCGGTGGGCAGCAGCAGCGGGTCGCGCTGGCGCGCATGCTCGCCGCACAACCGGCCGTCCTCATGCTCGACGAGCCCTTCTCGGCCCTCGATTCGCATCTCAAGTCCGCACTTGAGCAGGATCTACTCGACTTGTTCGACAGCTTCGAGGGCACTATCCTCTACGTCTCGCACGACATCGACGAGTCATTCCGCTTCTGCGACCGCATCGCGGTCATCGACCAGGGAGGCCTCAAGGAATTGGCGGACACCACCTCCATCCTCAACCATCCCACAAGCTACGCGACGCTCAGGGTCTCGGGAGTCAAGAACATCTCTGCCGCCCGCAAGGTGGGCACGCACCAGGTCGAGGCCCTCGATTGGGGCATTACGCTCAACACGGATGAGGAGGTGCCCAACGACGCCAGCTTTCTGGGGGTGCGGGCCTCGTACATCGGGGTGGCGGATGACAGCCGAGCGGGCGCCAGCCGAGCGCCCAGCGGCCAGGAGCGCAACAACTTCGAGGCCGTTATCCAGCGCGTCATCGATTCACGTTTTGAGCGCACGGTCGTCCTGCGCGTTGGCAAAGATGTGACCCAACCGCTCCTATGGCGCTTCAACAAAGTGGATCACGACCCCGGATTCTCCCTCGAGCGCGGGCGCCTCATCCACATCCATATTTCGCCCTCCCGCATCCATGTTGTCTCACGCTGACCGTTCGGAGACCCCGTGGATGTGAGATAATGTAACAATATGCGGCATCTTCACGCAGGGCAAGGTTCAAGCGGCCCTCACATCGTTTTGATATGCCAAAAGACGCGCATAGGGAAGTAGGTACCATGGTTTCACTTCGCCCTTTGTCGGTATTCATGTCTGTTGAGGACGCCCGGGCAGCGCTGCTTGAGCGCGTGCCCCTGATGCCCTCCCAGTCGGTTGCTCTCACCGAAGCCTACGGGCGCATACTCGCTCAAGACGTGCTAAGCGACATAGACATCAGCCCCTTTGACAGCAGCGCGATGGACGGCTTTGCCCTGCGTTTTGAGGACTGCGCGACCGCGGGCGCAAGCGAGCAGTCGCCGCTCACGCTCAACATCGTCGGCAGTATCGGCGCGGGTACGGTCTATGGGGGCCGTTTGCGCAGCGGCGAGGCCTTGCGCATCATGACGGGCGCGCCGATGCCCGAGGGCGCCGATACCGTTGTCAAGATCGAGGACACCACCGTCGTCGGCGAGTCCCCCGCGTGTCCCGAGGGCCGCACGCTCATCATCACCCAGATGCCCCAGCGACAAGAACACGTACGCTTCAGGGGCGAGGAAGCGCACAAAGGCGACGTGCTGCTCCGCAAAGGAGAACGCGTAACTCCTCCGGCTGCCGGGCTGCTTGCGTCGGCCGGCAACGCCGAGGTGCGGGTCTACGGCCGCCCCCGCGTGGCGATCATCTCTATCGGCAGTGAGCTTGTGAGCGTGACTCAGACCCCCGGCCCCGGGCAGATACGCAACTCGAACAGCTACTCGTTGGCCGCCGCGGTTACGGAGGCGGGCGCCTCTCCGACCATCCAGCCGCTGGTCTGCGATACACACGCCGCACTGGCCGAAGCGCTGAAGGCCGCTACGGCCGCCTACGATTTCGTGATAACGAGCGGCGGAGCGGCGGAAGGCGACTACGATTATGTCACCGCGGTAGTCCAGGAGCTGGGCGAGATGCTCTATAACAAGGTGAACATGCGACCCGGCAAATCACAGACCTTCTCCCTTATCGACAAAACCCCCGTATTCGGCCTGCCCGGCAACCCCGGCGCCGCCTCTGTCGGATTTGAGCTGCTCATACGCCCCGCGCTCAGGAAGATGCAGGGCATGAGCGAACTCGACCGTCCCATCACCCGTGCCGTTATCGAGCGGGATATAACCAAGAAGAAGGAGACGCGCCGCATCTACCTGCGCGCCCGGCTCGAACACGCCGAAGGTGGCGGCTACCGGGCGACCCCTCTGCCCAACCAATCCTCCGCGTTGCTCGGAGCGCTCAGCCGCAGTAATTGTCTGTTGATTGTCCCCGAGGGGGAGCAGTCGCTCGCTGCCGGGAGTCTGGTGGACTGCCTGCGCATCGACTGCGATGAGGGCACCATCCTATGAACATCGACCGGCACGGACGCACGATAGACTACCTGCGCATCTCGGTAACCGACCGCTGCAATCTGCGCTGTCGCTACTGCATGCCCGAGGATGGCGTCGCCTGGAGGCCCCACGACGCGATGCTGACGCTTGAGGAGATAACCCGTCTTGTTGCCATCGCGGCCCAGGAGGGCTTCTCGCGTATCCGATTGACGGGGGGCGAGCCGCTGGTGCGCCTGGGCATTGCCGATCTGGTGCGCAACATCACACAGACGCCCGGCATCGAGCGCGTCGCCATGACCACGAACGGCATACTGCTGCCCAAATTCGCGAAGGACCTGCGCGAAGCGGGCCTCACGCGCGTGAATATCTCGCTCGACACGCTCGATCCCGCGCAGTTTACACATATCACCCGCTGGGGCGACATCAACGACGTGTTCGCCGGCATCGATACGGCGCTGCGCGTGGGCTTTAACCCGGTGAAGATCAACGCCGTGGTGGTACGGAGCCTCAAGCAGGATCTCCTTGCCTTCGCCAAACTCTCCATCAGCCGACCGCTGCACGTGCGCTTCATCGAGTATATGCCGGTCGGCGACCCCCAGGGTGAGGACGGGCTCGGCTGGAGCGTGCAGGACACCATCCCCAACCAGGAGCTCATCGAGCTCATCAACGAACGCGCCGAGGCCGGGGGCCTTGGCAGGCTCATCGGGCTCAACAGCGCCACAAGCCCCGAGGGCTGGGGTCCTGCCCGCTATTACCGGTTTGAGGGGGCGCTCGGGACGGTGGGCTTTATCTCCGCGCTGTCCCGCCATTTCTGCAAAGAGTGCAACCGCCTGCGGGTAACGGCGGAAGGCGACCTGCGCCCCTGTCTGTTCAGCGATCTTGAGTTCAGCGTCAAGGCGGCGCTGCGCTCAGGCGACGATGACGAGGTGCGGCGCATCCTTTGCGAGGCGCTTGCCGCCAAGCCCGACGAGCATCATAATCAGGTGGGTACCGAACGCCTTATGTCGCAGATAGGAGGATGACCTCTATGCCCGATGGAACACTCACCCATCTCGATGAGAAGGGCGCCGCGCACATGGTGGATGTGGGCGCTAAGGGCGACACCGTGCGTCTTGCGGTCGCGGAGGGCTTTGTAGCCATGGCGCCGAGCACGCTCGCGATGATCGTCGAGGGCGCCGCACCGAAAGGCGACGTGCTTGCTGTGGCTCGTGTCGCGGGTATCATGGCGAGCAAACAGGCCTCGTCGCTTATCCCGCTTTGCCACCCCCTCAACATCACCAAGGCGGCTGTGGAGTTAAGCCCCGTCTACGAGGGGCAGCGCGCCGATGGCCGTGCGGGTGTCCGCGTGGAGGCAACGCTCGGCGTCACCGGGAAAACGGGCATCGAGATGGAGGCGCTTACCGCCGTCTCGGTCGCCTGCCTCACCATTTACGATATGTGCAAAGCGGTGGACAGGGGCGTGGAGATAGGCGAGATACGTCTGCTGCACAAAAGCGGCGGCAAAAGCGGCCTGTGGGAACGGCAATGACACGGCCTCTCTTTTGTCATTCCCGCGCGTTGTGCGGGAATCTTTGCGGGCGTAGTCTGCATCTCCACGCCAGAAGCGCGCAAAGCGCGCGACACACAAACCGAAAGGAGTCAGCGTGGACGTCAGTTTTGCGATAGTCACCTGCTCAAGTACGCGCAGTCTTGAGGAGGATACCGCCGGGCAGGCCCTTGAGGAGCGCATCCGCGAGAGCGGCTGGACGCCGCTCAGCCATGTGGTGGTGCCGGACGTACGCGCAAACATCGCCGCCGGCATAGTTGAGGCCGCTGAGCGAGAAGTGGACATCGTGCTGACCTGCGGAGGCACCGGCCTTTCGCTTGCCGATGTCACCCCCGAGGCAACCGCCGACGTGTGCGAACGCAACGTGCCCGGCATAGCCGAGGCCATGCGCAGCGAGTCGCTCAAGATAACCGGGCGCGCCATGCTCTCCCGTGCGGTCTGCATGCAACGAGGAAAGACCCTCGTGATAAACCTGCCGGGCAGCCTCAAGGCGGCAACGGAGTGCTTTGACGCCATCCGCGACCAACTTGAGCACGCCGTCCAAATGACTGCCGGTGCAGGACATTGAGCAGACGCGCCAGACAGTGACTCCATCCCGTCGCGCTTTTTGAGCAAGGAAGGTATGCAACCATGACCGACACAATGAGCAAGCAGGGCCGCACCGCAATCGGCACCGTTACGTCCGTTAATACCTCCGTGAGGAAGGGCACACGCAAGACTCCGCTTGAGGACGGTTCGGCGCGTATCCTCATCGGCTCAGGGGTCGAGGGAGACGCCCACGCGGGCGACTGGCACCGCCAGGTCTCCTTTCTTGCTGAGGAATCCATTGAGAAGGCGCGGGCGATGGGGCTCGATGTGAAGGAGGGAGACTTCGC
>JAITEK010000056.1 GCA_031282085.1 Coriobacteriales bacterium | reverse complement strand
CCAGAATGACGGGCAAACAGGCCCAGAATGACGGGCGGGGGACGACGTACATCCGTCCTTTCGTCCGTCATTCCGGCTTTATGCCGGAATCCAACCGGGTGCGATAGCGACCGGGCTCACTAAACACCGCGGAACGGCGCCAGCCGTTCTCGTGACACGTGACACGATCGGCACGGTCTGCGGCTACAGCAATCCTTTGGTGGTGGCGAGGCGGATGGCGTCCAGGGCGTTTTCGGCTCCGAGTTTTTGATAGATTATCGGGAGCATCGACTTAACGGTATTGATGGAGATGTCGTGCGCCATCGATATTTCCATGCGGGAAAGCCCCTGTGCGAGGTCGTTGAGCACCTCAAGCTCTTTGCTGGTGAGATGCACATCCGCGGCGATGTTGTGGTCCTCCAGGTAGCAGGAGCGAACATAGGCGACGCGCTTGGCGTAGGTTGTCGCGCGGCTGCGCATGTTCTCAAGCCAGGAAGCGGGTATTCCGGCCGCCTTCTCCCGGAGCGCCATGCCTGCCAGGGTCCTCATGGGGTTGCCCATCTCGATGAAGGGCATGTCAAAGCCATTGGGTTGAGTCAACTCGTAGGCCTTTCGCAAAAATGAGAGCGCGGTTGTGCGGTTGCCGAGCTGGTTGTGGCAAACGGCCTGGGTCAGCATCAACCCGATCCTGCTGAGGAGGTAGCGCGAGACGCTTTGGCGCGCCGTTCGGCTGCTGGCAAAGTCGAGCAGGGTCTGGTAGTCCTTGGTGGCAAGGTAATACCGCAGCCGGACTACGTCGTCCAGTCCGTCGAACAATGTGCTTGCGGTGCTCGACCAGAGGGGGCTTTTCAGCCAGTTCTCCACGCGCCCAAACTCGCCGATTGTCGTAAAAAGCCAGCTGCTTACCAGCTCAAAGAGCAGGTAGCGGTTCATAAAGCCTGCTTCTTCGGTGAGAGTCTCGAGTTGGGAGAGGGCGCTTTTGATCTGGCGGTATCTGCCTTTTTGCAGGTAGATACGTATCAGTAGGAACAGCGCCCGCCCCTCGATCTCAAACTGCCCAGCCTCGTGCGCGCGGTTGAGGCAGCAAAGGGCGTGATGCTCGGCCTCGGATGCCAGCCCGCGGAAGAACGCGTATTCCGAACGCGCCAGCTCGGGCAGCCCATAGCCGCATCCCCGCAGCGTGACCATCGCACAGGGTACCGCTCGGTCCAACAGCGCGATGTACTTCTCAGGGTCCCCCGCCTTGTTGCGTCCGAGCCTGAGCGCATAAGGGCCCACGTCGTAGACCTGGTAGCCGCCGCCCGGGGGCCCCAGCGCCGTCCGGTGGTAATCCAGCGCCTTCTCAAAAATCTCCGCAAAGTCGAAGTCATGGGTCTCGGGGCACCTGATCAGTTTGGCAAAGCCGAGGTTGTTGTAGAGCCCCATCAGCATACGGCTGTTGATGCCGTCGCGTGGCCGTTGCTCAAGCAGGGCTATACGCTCGTTCAGCTTTTCCATGGCTTCATCGACGCGGCCCATCACCATGATGAGGCGTGTGTAGAGGATGTATGCGGCAGCGTAACGCTCAAACACCTCCGGCGGCGCGCTCTCAAATATCTCAAGCAGCTTCTCGGCGATGTCAAAGGGCATTATGGGAGGATAGGAGTAGGCGATGTCGATGATAGCGCTGTAGTTCTCCGTCGCGTGGTAGTAGGAGAGCGCGTCGATACGGTAGCCGCTGGCGTCGCACCAGCGCGCGGCCCTCTCGTATGCCTCCGTACGCTCCTTGTCGGTGAGCATGTCCTGCTTGTCCTCCAGGTAATGCAGCAACAGGTGATGGAGGCGATAGACGTGCATGTAACTGTCGTAGCGCATGAGCGAGCTGATGCCCGTCAGCCCGTCCATCAGATGCCGTCCGTTGGGGAACTGGTCGATAAGCTCGGGCGGCAGGTGCCTGACAAGGGAGAGTTGTACGAGGAAGTGCTGCATCTGCGGAGGGATGATGGAAAAAAGCTCGCTTTCGATAATCGCGTTGATGGTGCCCTTGAGGGCGGTGCGTACAGCGGCGCTGTCGAGAGGCTGCTTCTCAAGCAGGCGCCCTGCAATCGAGATGGCGAGGGGCCAGCCCTCCGTATCGCGGAAGATGTCGGTTGCCAGCTCGTTGGAGATGTTGGCGCCGATCAGCTCAAAATACTCTGCGACCTCGCTTTTGGTGAAGGCAAGTTCTTGTTCGTCGATGCGTGCAAGCCGGCGCTTGCCCAGCAGCTCGGCGGAGTTGGGGAGCCGCTCACACCGCGACACCGCGATAACGGAGACGTTGGTGCTGATGGCGGCAAGCTGGGCGATAAAGTCGAGGACGGGCCCGTCCTCAAGCAGGTGCAGGTCGTCGAATACGAGCGCGTAGGTGATGCGCGGTTTAAGCTCGGTCCCCAATAGCTCCAAGAGGTAGCTTCTCAGTTCTATGGTGTTGGGGAACCCCATGGCGAGCACCACGTCTGACAGCTTGGGGTTGCTTGATTTGAGCGCCCGCGTAAAGGTCTCCCAGAAGTGGGACGGCATCGCGTCGTCCGCGGAAAGTTGCACCCAGGTGGTCTGTAAGGGGGCGTTAAGGAGGTAGCCGGAGAGTGCAACCGACTTTCCGTAGCCAGGACCCGCGACGATACTAACCACGGGATACTCTAACGCTTGCTCAAGCAGAGCATCGACACGTGTTCTGTGGAGAATCTTATGATGGTGTGCCCGCGTCTTTTGCTCGGCATCTACTGTGTGCCCAGCCATGACCTTTCTTACCCCGCCTCAAGAGAACACCGACAACTCGGCATCCCACCTGCAATTATCCGCACCCAATATCCTTGGATTGTAGAGGACTTTTTATGCCCGCGTCAATGGCTGTAGCCAATTTGTTGCGCCAGAAACACATTAACTCCATGCCGTTTATCGCGACGAACGGCATGCCGTCGGAAAAAGGGTTCGCGGACTCTGGGCTATAATCGAAGTCATAGATAGGGGGGATATACCATGCGGATGTTCTTGGAATCCGTTTGCGCGCCAAAACGCGCTTTGTTAAAGCACACGTTAGTGTCACATACCTCCGGTGATGGGCTCCATCCGCGCCGACGAAGATCGCCACAGGCGGGCTCAACACTCATTTGGGTGATGGTTGTTATCCTGGTGCTGGTCATCGTGCTCGGCGCCGGTTTGGCGGCGGCCAGCGGTAGCTTTGGGCTCTCGTCCCTGCGTCACGCGCAGCAGCAGGCCCGCTACACCGCGCTTTCTGCAACACAGACTATTGCAGATTGGCTGATGGCCACAGGTGGTGATGAGGGCGCAAAGGCCCTGCTCACCCGGCTTGATGACGCGGGCGACGACGGCATTACCGTTGAGGCCAAGGGCCTGCCGGCAACGGTGGGCCATTGCGTTGTGAGCCTGCGCTTTGCCGACGAGGAGAAGCGCACCCTCAAGATAACCTCAACAGCGACCTTTGCGGATAGCACCGAGACAGTCTCCCTCACGCTCACCAAGGGTATTCCCCCCAATCATTTTACCGACACGCTGAAGACCACGGATTTTGCCACAGAGACCTACGATGCGCGGGCCAATGAGCTCGATACGCTTGCCGTCGATACGCCGGTGCGGGTCGGCGACCCGGGCGCTCTGACCACTGCCCAGAGTGCCGCGGCCAACGAGAACGACAGGAAGAAGCTGGGCGCGAGCATCACCTCAACAGACTCAAACGCCGAAGCGTGGTGGACGCACACCGACCTGTCCGCGAAAGGGGCGCTTCAGACCCATGAGGATTCGGCGGTGCTGGGCACCCAGAGCTACGCTCTCAACCTCACCGAGAGCGCTCAGCGCAACGACACGAGGCGTTTTGTTGCCCCTGTTAACGGGCGGCTGCTCATCAACCCGCTCGAGACCACGGGTTCTCACTCCACCGACAACGGCTATACCGCCACCAGCGCCACAAAGGAGAACGGAGAGACAAACACCAAGCTCAACTCCCTTGCGATAGACACCTCGAACGCCCAGACCGAGGACATCCTGCTGCGGCTGGGAGCCGTAAACGGCGCCACCGAGACGCGCTACAATGCTTTGCTGATGTTGACCTTTACCGATTTTACGGGCAAAGACGCGACCGCTGTCGCGGGCGATGGAAGCACCTACACCTGGCACCCCAACAACTGGCGCAACCTGGACGTCTATCTGCGCTCGGACGCGGGCCTCTCTACAAACCTGCTGGTGGGGCCCTTTGGTCACAAGTTCGATGACTACCTGGACACCTACTGGTCGTGGGGCAATTATGTGGACGCCTACCATGGGACCAAACGAGGTGAGTTCGGCGAGCTCTGGCCGTATGTGTCCAACAGCTGGCATAAGAAAAGTGAGGGCCTGCCCCTGTTCCCTGCCGACTATGGCAACACAAAATTCTGGGTGCTCGATGGGAGTACCAGCAACTACTTCCGCATCCTGCAGGGCGTTAACATCTTTAACGGGTCGGTCTACTCAAACCGCCGCACCATTATAGGCGGTGCGCTCATCAAGACGGCCGAGCATGGCTACACCTCCGACAACGTCAACAGCGGCACCGACGGTTTTGCCGAGGCCCCAAACGATTACGCCGCCGTCTACGCAAACGGGACAACGCGCTACGGGCAGATCATCGCCGACACCGACATCGCCCTCATGCCGCCGACCTCAGGCACGGCGGCCTCGGAGATACGGCGCCCCCAGACCTACCGGGACCGTGTGTTTGAGAAGAATAACATCCCCGCGAAGGACAAGGAATTCAATCCCACCATGACTATTCGGGGCGGCACCATCTACGTGGGCGAACGACAGTCGCTCACCATCCAGGGCTCGGTGCTCGACAATATGTGGATAAACCCCGATCAGATCGTGGTCGCCAAGGGCGGCACGCTCATCATCGAGGGCAGCTCGTACACCAACGTGCTGAGCGACATCTACGTAGACGGCGGCACGCTCATCATCAAGGCAGGCGCAAAGATCAAAGGCAGCGTCTACGCTTACAACGGTGGTACGGTGGACATCCGGGGTGAGTTCTCGCTGGTC
>JAITEK010000042.1 GCA_031282085.1 Coriobacteriales bacterium | reverse complement strand
ATTAGATGTTTGATTTTAACAAGAGAGACAGGGAGTGTGCCGTGCGCTATTATCCTCGAGCTATTGCTGAGACCATCAGACGCGTGGGCAGCACGTTTCCTGCTCTGATAGTTACGGGGCCAAGACAGGTTGGCAAGACAACCGTGTTGTCAAAAGTTCTTGAAGCCAAATACCTGACTTTTGACGATCTTCTCCTGCGAGAATCGGCGCTGCTTAATCCTTCGGGCTTTTTGGACGCTAATCAACCACCCGTAATCTTGGATGAGATACAGTACGCCACAGATCTGCTCGTGTATCTGAAGATGAGAATCGACAGCGATGGCGGTCACGGGCTTTACTACCTGACGGGCTCTCAGCAATTCGAATTGATGAAAGGCGTGACGGAATCCCTTGCCGGGCGTATCGCCGTGCTGCCTATGCTGGGATTGTCCGCTCGCGAACTCCGTGGTCTTGAGTTTTTCGATCCGTTCCTTCCCAGTAAAGACTTTATCTCCCGGGCATTATCATACGACCGAAGCGATGCGAGTGTCTGGCCGCTGATATATCGTGGTAGTATGCCCCGAATCTGGGCTGACGAAACCATTGACCGCGACATCTTCTACTCGTCATACATAAGAACATACATCGAGCGCGACGTTCGCAGTCTTACGCAGATCGGTGATGAGCTTAGCTTTCTTAATTTCATGCGGGTGATAGCCGCAAATACCGCGCAACTGTTGAATCTGGATACTATCAGCAAAGAGGTTGGAGTCTCTGCTCCGACTGTTAAAAGATGGCTTTCTGTTTTGATTGCATCCGGCCTTGTGTTTTTGCTTCGGCCCTATCACACCAATCAGATTAAGACCACCACAAAGACTCCCAAGCTCTATTTTCTTGAGACCGGGCTTGCGGCGTACCTGACACGTTGGCCGAACGCAGAAACGCTTGAAGCCGGTGCTGCGTCCGGGGCGTTTTTTGAAACCTTTGTTGTCAGTGAGATCATCAAGAGTTATTACAATGTCGGCAAGGAACCACCTATCTACTTCTATCGGGATTCGCACAAAAATGAGATAGACCTGGTTTTTGAGGTCGGTGACGCGCTGTACCCTGTTGAAATCAAAAAGACCACCAACCCACACTATGCTGACACTCAGGTATTTACCAAACTGGACACCATAACAGGAAGACTGCGCGGAACGGGAGCATTGATTTGTCAAGCCACCGACGTTGTCCCCGTTGGCAATGACTCGACAATCCTGCCGGTTGGGCTCCTATAAGAGAGATGTGAGAGAGAGGGGCGGTATTTTGCTGGCATTTTTAGGACGGAGGGGTGGGACGTCCCCATTTCATTGTGTGTGGCGTGCTGCGCGCACTCTTTTGTGCGTCGCCCGCTGTCGCGTGAGACTGGATTCTGGGACAAGCCCAGAATGACGGGCGGTGGAGCACAACGTTAGGCGTTCTCGTGGGACAGGAACGGGTATGTCACGTACAATTTGAAGTATGAAAGATTCGATGCGAGGGCGTTCGTCCCGACAGTCCCAGCGGTTTCCGCGACAACGGCAGCAACGGCACCAGCAGGCGTCTCAGCAGCCGCGTCGCCTGCGACAACCCGTTGAGCGCTCGCCTCAGCGGTTTCGGCGGCAGCAGGAACCACCTCAACCTTTGCCCACTGTTTCGAGAAACAGAACGCTTGTGCGTCAGGCGGCGCGTTTTGAGCGCGAACGAAAGCGGAGACAGCGTATCAAGCTGGTGCTCGGTATTGCCGCGGTGGCCGTCGCCGGCTTGTTGACCATTTTGGGGATTCTGCTGTTTGGGGGAGGGATGCCCTCTGCCGACAGGGCTGCAAACGGCACGGAGGATGTTGAGGCGTCCGGCAACCAGACGGGCGCGCCGACCGAGGCCGAGATACGCGCAAAGGAGGCTGTGGCAGCCGGCGCCGCGCCGGGGGACCCCAACATCGCTTATCTGCCCACGCCGCTGATCGCCACGCGGGACAGCCTCAAGATACACTCGCCCATCAGCGCCAATCATATCACCGAGATAGAGTTCCACCAGGCGTCCTATGATACTGCCTTGCAGCTTACGCCGCTTCTTACGGTCGTTGACGCGCAGAAGGTGGCAGACCAGCACGGCACCACGCACATACCGGCCGACCAACAGCCCACGGGCGACGTGCCGCTCATCGGTGAGACCATAAGTACCTGGCGCCTCGATTCGGTTGGTGACGAGATGACCTCGGTGGATGTGGGCGCGCTCGCGGGCACCGACGTGTATGCCCCGGTCACCGGCACCGTCGTGAAGATAAAGAGCTACTCGCTCTACGGGTTGCTGGACGACTTTGAGATACACATCCAGTCTCGCGACCATCCCGGCCTGGACGTTGTGATGCTGCACGTCGAGGACCTCTCGATCAAGGAGGGCGACCAGGTGATAGGCGGCGCCACGCGCATCGCGAAGATACGCGCCATCGGCGCCGTCATCGACAACAACCTGGCGAACTTTACTGCGCCGGGCGACCCGGGCGACCACTGCCACGTGCAGGTCAACGACGCAACGCGCGAGGACTACAAGGGGCTTGAGGACGCCCTCAACATCTTCGGTTAAAGTAGCTCAACGGCCTATTTGGTGGCCGCATCCTGTTTGGTGCTCTCCAGCATCTCGCCGAATACGCCGGCGGCGCTTGCCAGACCCTGCATCTCGAGCGGCATGAATATCTTGGTCGCGTTGCCGTTTGCCACGTATTTGAGGGCCTCAAGGTAGCGCACGGTGATGAGGTCGCGCGTTGGCGCGCCGTCGTGGATGGCGCCAAAGACGTTGCGGATTGCCTGCGCCTCGCCCTCTGCGATGAGGATCTTCTGCGCCCGCTCGGCGGCGGCGATCTCCTTGATGGCGGTCGCCTTGCCCTCGGCCTCGAGGATGGCGCTTTGCTTGGTGCCCAGTGCGCGCTCGATAGCGGCGGTTTTGTCACCTTCGGCCTCGAGGATCATGGCGCGCCGGTCGCGCTCCGCCTTCATCTGACGGTGCATGGCCTGGGTCACGTCGGCCGGCGGCTCAATGCGCTGCAACTCCACGCGCACCACGCGCACGCCCCACTTATCGGTCGCCTCGTCGAGTATGTCGCGCAGCGTGATGTTGATTTTTTCGCGGCTGGTAAGCGATTCGTCGAGCTGCATTTCGCCGATGACGTTACGCAGGTTGGTCTGCGCGAGCTTGGTGGCTGCGAGGTAGAAATTCGTTACGTTGTAGATGAGTTTGAAGGGGTCGGTCGCCTCGTAGTACACTACGGCGTCGACGGTAACCGCGACGTTGTCCTTCGTGATGACCTCTTGAGGCGGCACGTCAACGACGTTCTCGCGCATATCCACCTTGGTCACACGGTCGAGGAAGGGAATGAGCAGGTGCAGCCCCGGCTCCCAAACGCGCAGGAACTTACCGAGTCGCTCCACCACGCCCTTCTCATAGGGGCGGATGATCTTAACCGACCGGAAGGCATACACCAGCACCACAAAAACGATGATGATGCCGATGATGGTGATAGGGCCAAGTACTGCTAAAATCTCGTCCATGGTAATCCTTTCCCGTTTCTCTTTCCGTGCCGTTGCGGCTCAGCGTGATATTCCTACCAGCAGCGCTGCCGGTTTATACCGTTTGGCTTAACGCTTTTTCCACGATGAGATGGACGCCGTCTACGCGCAGTACCTTTACGGAGGTATCGACCGGCAGATGCTCGCCGGTCTCGGTTGCCACGTTCCACACCTCGCGGGCGATGCGGGCGCGCATCTCGCCGGACGGCGCGTTGCCCTCGATGATGTTGCCCGTCATGCCGATAAGCCGGTCGACGCCGGATTTTGTCTGCTCAGCCGTTGCTGTTAAGCGCCGCGCCAGAGGGCGGAACGCGATGAGCGCAACGACGGAGACGGTGATGAAGATTATCCACTGGAGCCAGAGAGGGGCGCCGAGCAACAACGCGACAAACGCCACGGTCGCACCAACCCCAAAGGGGAGCAAGAAGAAGGTGGTCGTTAGCATCTCGCCCACATAAAGCGCCGCGGCAAGCACAAGCCATATCCAAAACCACACAAACCAAACCATAGAGCCTCCCTCAAGGCAGCCCGGTACGTATACTTCCATTATACTGTGGTTTCGCTTTTTAACAATCCGGATGCATGTCTGCACCTTGCTCCGTGTAAGCATAGGGGTGGTTGCGCATATTCCTTTTTGATGCGGTTGCAGATCGCAACCGCATACGATACAGGGACTTGCAAAATGTGCGTAGCGCACCATGTTCCTCGCGAAGACGCCACCTGCGCTATAATTCTTGCTCTTGTTGGTTTGAGTTTTATGGAGTGGATTATGCGCAGTCTTATCGAGGGTGTTGTTGCGGATGCTATTGCGGCGGCCATACGCAGCGGCGAGTTGGCGCTGCCGGTGGCGCCTACGTTGGCTGAGGTGGCGGCGGTGGTTGAGCGACCGCGCGACCCGTCGCATGGCGACTGGGCGTGCACCATCGCCCTGCGTCTTGCCCGGGAGCTCAAGCGTAGCCCCCGCGAGATAGCCGAGGTTATCGCTGCGCACATACCGCAGGCGCAGCAGGCCGCCCTCATTGCCTCGGTGGAGGTTGCCGGGCCGGGCTTCATCAACCTGCGACTGGCGGACGCGGCGCTGCATCAGGTCATCCGCGACGCGCGTGAGCAGGGCGAGCATTTTGGCCGTATCGATACGGGGCAGGGGCGCACCGTCAACATCGAGTTTATCTCTGCCAACCCCACGGGGCCCATGCACGTGGGGCACGGGCGCTGGGCGGCGCTGGGCAATGCCCTCTGCAACGTATGCGAGCACGCCGGTTGGCAGGTCACGCGCGAGTTCTACGTTAACGACGCGGGCAGGCAGATGGACGTTTTTGGTCACTCGGTGGCCCTGCGCTACCTTGAGCTGCTTGGCGAGAGCATCACCATGCCCGAGGATAGTTATGGCGGCGCTTACGTGCGCGACATCGCCCAGCAGATACTCAACGAGGAGGGCGACGTATGGCGCGCTGCTGATGAGGCGGCCCGTGACGAGCACTTTCGCGAGCGCGGTTACGAGCTCATGTTGACCCATATGCAGGAGCTGTGTGAGCGTATCGGAGTGCCCTTCCACGTGTGGTTCTCGGAGCGCACGCTGTATGAGAAGGGGCCGCAGGGCGGTGCAAGTCCTGTTGAGGCGATGCTTGCTGCTCTTGAGGAGCGCGGCTACCTCTACGAGAAAGACGGGGCGACGTGGTTTCGCACCACGGACTTTGGCGACGACAAGGATCGTGTACTCATCAAGGCGGATGGTTCCTACACCTACTTTGCGCCCGATATTGCCTATCATTTAAGCAAATATGAACGGGGTAGCGAGTATCTCATCAACATCTGGGGCGCCGACCACCACGGGTACATACCACGTATGCAGGCGGCCTGCGAGGCGCTGGGACACGGAGGCACACTCGAGGTCGTCTTGGGCCAGCTGGTGAACCTGTACCGCGACGGCGAGGCGGTGCGCATGTCCAAGCGCACAGGCGAGATGATCACCTTTGAGGAGCTTGTTGACGAGGTGGGGGCCGACGCGACCAAGTACCTCATGCTCTCGCGCTCGACCGACCAGCCGATAGACTTTGACATCGAGGTCGCCAAGAAGCAGGACGCGAGCAACCCGGTCTACTACGTGCAGTACGCGCACGCCCGCATCTGTTCCATCCTGCACAAGGCGGATGTGGCCGCTGCCTCGCAGGTGCTGGCTGCCGCCGACCTCGCGTTGCTCACCGACCCCGCTGAGCTTGAGCTTGCGCGTTTGTTCTCGCAGCTTGCCGAGGTCATCGAGGGCGCCGCACGCGATTTGGCCCCCTTCCGTCTCGCGCGTTACGCGGAGGACTTGGCAACGGGTTTTCACTCCTTTTACACCCGCTGCCAGGTTATAGGCGACGACGAGAACCTCACCCGCTCCCGCCTCTACCTCGCCGACGCCACCCGCAGCGTCCTGTCTCTCGTCCTCAACCTTCTCGGAGTAAGCGCTCCCGAGCGGATGTAACGAGGGGAACGGGACAACCAGGGCAGGGACAGTTGCCCCGGGCAGAAAGAGGATGGACTTCTTTTCGCTCGTCATTCTGGCGTCATTCTGGCTTTATGCCAGAATCCATAAATTGGGTGATTGTCGGGTGACTTGCATTCGCTTTGCGTTTTGAGCGGGCGCGCATAGTATAATGGCTTTTCACCTGCGAGCCGTGGGGGTGTATGGTGAGGAAAACGCGGCTAGTAAAGGAAGGCTTGAGGCACATGGCACATATTGCGCACGATCCCGACGCGCAACCGGATCATAAAACCACAATGGAGCTCGGCGCGGTGTTGCCGCTTACCGCCGAGGTCAAGGACGGGCACCTGTTCATCGGCGGCTGCGACACCGTTGAGTTGGCGCAGACCTTCGGCACGGCGCTGTACGTCATGGACGAGGAGCACATCCGCGTTCAGCTGCGCAACTACCTCGAGTGGACGCGCTACCACTGGAAGAACGTAGACGTTGTCTACGCTGGCAAGGCCTTTATCTCCAAGGCGATGTGTCGGCTCGTCGCACAGGAGGGCTGCCACCTCGATGTCTCGAGCGGCGGCGAGTTGGCCATCGCGCTGGCGGCGGGCTTTCCTGCTGAACGCATCGTCGCCCACGGCAACAACAAGACCGTCCGTGAGCTGGTTGAGTGCCTGGAGGCCGGAGTGGGCCGCATCGTGGTGGATTCTTTTGAGGAGCTTGCGCGTATCGACCGTCTCGCCTTGGAACGCGACATCCGCCAGCCCATCCTCATCCGCGTGACCCCCGGCATCGTCGCGGATACCCACGAGTACATCCAGACCGGCTCCGAGGACAGCAAGTTCGGTTTTGGCCTGCGTGACGGGCTGGCGCTCAAGGCCATCATCAAGGCGCTTGAGCTGCCCGGCATCGACTTCAAGGGCCTGCATATGCACATCGGGTCGCAGATATTCGCGCTCAACTCCTATGCCAAGGCCATCGAGGTCATCGTACATTTTATGGAGGAGATACGCGCCAATACCGGCTGCGTGGTCTCCGAGCTGGACACAGGCGGCGGCCTCGGTATCGCCTATGGCGTGCCGGACGAACCGGCGACCATCCAGCAGTATGGCAAGGTCATCGTCGACGACATCAAGGAGCACTGCGTTGAGCACGGGCTACCGGTGCCGCGCATCCTTGTGGAGCCGGGCCGCTCCATCGTTGCCAACGCGGGGGTTACCCTGTATACCGTGGGCACCATCAAGCACATCCCCGGCGTGCGCACCTATGTGGCCGTAGACGGCGGCATGACAGACAACATCCGCACCGCGCTGTACGGCGCGCACTACGAGCCGGTTATCGC
>JAITEK010000041.1 GCA_031282085.1 Coriobacteriales bacterium | reverse complement strand
TGTGTGCACACGAGCGGCGGCAGGAACCGCAGGATGTGATGGCCGATATTGTTGAGTACGAGCCCCGCCTCAAGCCCCGCCTCAACCACAGCCTCGGCTATCGGATCGCGCAGCTCGGCGCCCAGCATCAGCCCGCGCCCGCGCACCTCGGTGACCTGCTCCAGGCTCTCCAGGCGTTCGCGGAGGTAGGCACCCACTTCGGCGACGTGTTTGCCAGCGTCCATCGCGACCAACTCGTCAAGCGTAGCGTTGGCCGCCGCGACCACCAGAGGCCCTCCGCCGAAGGTCGAGCCGTGGTCTCCCGGCTCAAGCACCTCCGCCGCAATGCCGTGGGCGGCAAGAGCCCCGATGGGCACGCCACCGCCCAGCCCCTTTGCAAGCGTAACCACGTCCGGCACAACACCGTACTGCTGGAAGGCGAACGGATAGGCGCCCGTCCGGTAAAAGCCGGTCTGTACCTCGTCGAATATGAGCAGGGCGTTATGCTCCTCGGTCAGTTGGCGCACCGCCCGCAGGTACTCCTCCGTGCACGGATACACGCCGCCCTCGCCCTGAACGCACTCAAGCAGCACCGCGCAGACGGCCTTTCCGCCGAAGCCCTGGTTGAGCATTGTCTTGAGTGCATGGATGTCGTTGATGTCTACGTGGACGAACCCCGAGGGAAGCGGCTTGAACAGCTCCTGTTTGGAGGGTTGCCCCGTCGCGGCAAGGGCGGCAAGCGTGCGCCCGTGGAAGGAGCGATGCGCGGTGATGATGGTGCTTGCTCCCTCAAGATGCCGTATGCCGTATTTGTGCGCGAGCTTGATGGCGCCCTCGATGGACTCCGTCCCGCTGTTCGTGAAGAATACGCGCCAGGGTTCCGTACCGGGGTTCTCACCAGCATTGAGCAGGCCGCTCAGTTTCTCCGCAAGCTCTCCGCGCCCCTCTATGGAGAAGTAGTTGCTGACCTGCAACAACTTGGCAGCCTGCTGCTGGATGGCGGCCGTGACCCGCGGGTTTGCGTGTCCCACGCTCACCACGCCGATTCCCGACAGGAAATCGAGGTACTCCGTGCCAGCGTCGTCGTACAGGCGCATGCCCTCGCCGCGCACGAACTCAACCGGCTTGCGCTTGTAGGTCTGCATCACATAGGTGGCGTCGAGTGCCTGTTGCTGTTCAAGTGACATAATCGTCTTCCTTCTTATCCGTGTAGCTTACTCGCCAGGTTGTCGAGCGGCGCGGCCACAAAGCCATCGGCCAGTGCGTCGGCGCCATCCGGCACGACCATCGTCCCAACCCCCTCGTTCGTAAAGACCTCCAAAAGCAGGGAGTGCGGAATCGTGCCGTTGAGTATGTGTGCGCGCGACACCCCGGCAGAGACCGCTCGCTCGCAGGCCTGGAGCTTGGGAATCATACCCTTGGTGAGCTCTCCCCCTTCTAAAAGCTCATGGAGTTCGGTGAGGTTGAGCCGCGAGATAAGGGTCTCCTTGTTGGGATAATCCCCGTACAGGCCGTCGACGTCCGTGAGGAAGATGACCTTGTGCGCACCGATGGCCGCTGCAATTTCGCCGGCCGCCACGTCTGCGTTCACGTTGTAGGACTGCCCGTCGGCGCCCACCGCCACGCTGGCGACGATAGGTATGTAGTCGCCGGCGATGAGGTCCGTGAGCAGCGTTATGTCTATCCCCGCGACGTTGCCGACCTGCCCGAGTTCCTCGGATTTCTGCACGGCCTGGATGATGTGACCGTCCGCGCCATTGAGGCCCACCGCGATGTGGCCATGCGCATTGAGCTGGGCGACCAACTCCTGGTTCACCTTGCCGATGAGCACCATCTTGACGATGTCCATGACCTCAGGCGGCGTGACGCGCATGCCGTCCTTGAACTCAACAGGCAACCCCAGTTGCTCAGATAGCCGCGAGATGTCGTTGCCGCCGCCGTGGACGATAACAGGGTTGAGCCCGATGATCTTCATGAGTACGATGTCGCTCATCACGTTCTCGCGCAACTCGGCGTCGACCATGGCCGCGCCGCCGTATTTGATGACGACGGTCTTACCCGTTGCCTCCTTGATCCAAGGCAGCGCCTCGATGAGCACTTCGGCCTTGCCCAGCGCTCGTGCCTGCAACATCCGCCGATTCTCCTGTGGTGTCATACTCAAAAATCCTTTCTTGCTCTCGTGCGTCGCGCTACGCGCTCTCTTAGCGTCGCCCGCTATCGCGGACGACTGGATTCTGGCATAAAGCCAGAATGACGGACTTTTTCGCTCGTCATTCTGGGCTTGTCCCAGAATCCACCCGGCGGCGCTAGCCGCCGGACTCACAAAACACCGCGGGACGCGCAGCGTCCTCGTGGGACTGTGTTCCCTCGTCCGTCATTCTGGGCTTGTCCCAGAATCCAACCGGGCGCGCTAGCGACCGGACTCACAAAACACCGCGGGACGCGCAGCGTCCTCGTGGGACTGTGCGTCGCGCTACGCGCTCTCTATGCGTCGCCCGCTATCGCGGACGACTGGATTCTGGCATAAAGCCAGAATGACGGACTTTTTGCTCATCAGCCATCCTCGTGGGACGGCTGCCTCACGTCCGATAGTCGCCGTTGATGGTGATGTAGCCGTGCGTCAGGTCGCAGGTCCACAGGCGCGCGTGGCCCTCACCTGTGCCGAGCACCACGTCGATGGTGATCTCCGCGTTATCCTCAAAGCACCGCAGGGCCTCATCCTCATCAAAGGGCACAGGCAGGCCGCGTTCGCAGACGGGCAGGCCCATGATGGAGATGCTTACCTCCTCCTGCACAAACGTGACGCCGCTCTTGCCGAGGGCCATGGCGATGCGGCCCCAGTTGGCGTCATGGCCGGCAATGGCCGTCTTGACGAGCGGCGAGTTCGCTATGGAGCGCCCCGCGAGGTCCGCCTGCGCGTCGTCGCTCGCCCCGGTGACGCTTACGGTCACCAGCCGCGTGGCTCCCTCGCCGTCGTAGGCTATCTGCCGCGCGAGGTCGGTGCAGAGCGCCACGAGCGCCGAGACAAAGGGCTCAAACAGCGGGCAGGTGGGGTTGATGGTCTTGCCCGGGGTCGCCCCCGTCGCCAGGAGGTAGACACTGTCGTTGGTGGAGGTGTCCGAGTCCACCGTCACCCTGTTGAGCGTAACGGCCATAGCCTGTTTGAGCGCGAGGTCGAGCGCCTCCTGGGTGAGCCAGGCGTCGGTGGCGAGTACGCCGAGCAGCGTCGCCATGTTGGGCTGTATCATGCCCGAGCCTTTGACCATGCCGCCGATGGTATAGGTGACCTCGCTGCCGTCGCTTTGCGTTGCGGTAAAGCTAACCGCCGCCTGCTTGGGATGCGTATCCGTAGTCATAATGGCCTCGGCCGCGGCGTGCGCGCCGGCAAAGGCCGCAGCGTCGGCGTCGGCGGAACCCAACTCGGCTAAGGCAAGCGGGATGCCCGTGACAAAGGGCTCCAGCGCAAGCGGCACACCGATGACGCCCGTTGAGGCAACGAGCACCTGATGCGGCTCACAGCCGAGATGTTCGGCGGCGATACGTGCGGTTTGGATGGCGGTCCGCATACCCGGCTCACCGGTGGTCGCGTTCGCGTTGCCGGAGTTGAGCACGATGGCCCGAGCACCGCCGCCCGCTGTGGGCGCGTCCACGTCGGCCAGAGCTCCTCGCACGAGGTGTTGCCGCGACAGCGCGACTGGCGCGGCGCAGAACAGATTGCGCGTAAAGACCCCCGCGGCAACAGCAGGCTTCTCGGTGACAACGAGCGCGAGGTCCTTGCGCTCGGGGTTGCGCCGAAATCCTGCAGAAACCCCCGCGCACCGCAGGCCCTTAACCGCACCAAGGCCGCCCTCAACAAAAGTCGCGTTGCCATTTGTCGTTCCTGGCAGAGCGGCTACGGACGGCCGAGGAGCCGGCATCGGCATGCCGTCGGCAGCAGACGCGTCGGTCATCAGACCACCCCGGGATTCGTTATCAGCCCTGCGGTCTCATCAAAACCAAAGACTATGTTCGCGCACTGTATGGCCTGGGAGGCAGCGCCCTTCCCCAGGTTGTCGATGGCACAGCTGGCGATGAGCGTGGAGGTCTCCTCCTGCAACTTGATGCCAACCTGCACGTTGTTGGTACCCACAACGCTGGCGGTCTGCGGCATGGCGCCAGCAGGCAGGACCCGCACAAACGGCTCATCGGCGTAGGCAACCTTGTAGACGCTCTCAAGCGCCGAAGCGCTTACGCTGGGCTTGACCTGCAAGGTCACGGTGGCGAGCAGGCCGCGCGTCATCGGGGCCAGATGGGGGGTAAAGACCACCGGCAGTTGCTTGCCCGCTTCCCAGGCGATGATCTGGGCTATCTCGGGGATATGACGATGCGTGCCAACGCCGTAGGCGTTCACGTTCTCATTCACGGCGCAAAAATGCGTGCCCGGCTTGGGAGTACGCCCCGCGCCCGAGACGCCGGATATGGCGTTGATGACGACGGGGCCAACCGCGGCAAAGCCCACCACAAGAGCCGGCGCGATGGCCAAGGCGCTGGCCGTGGGGTAGCAGCCAGGGCAGGCGACCAGCACGGGAGCAGGCGTTGAGGCAGGCGCGCCGGAGGAAGCGGGCGCGCCGAGGTTCACCGAGAAAAGAGTCGAGGAGCGTGCCGCGTGCCGCTCTTGATAGCGCTGGTAGAGCAGGGAGCGATTTATCTCCGGCAGGCCGTAGATGGCACAGGGGAGCAGCTGCGGAGCGGCATGCGGAACGCCGTACCACTGTTCGTAGACGGCGGCGTCCTTCAGGCGGAAGTCCGCGCTGAGGTCGAACACGCTTATGCCCCGCGCGAGCAACCGCGGCACAATCGCCATGGCCGCCGTATGGGGCACGGCCAAAAAGACCGCGTCGAGATCGCTCATCGCCTCGATGGCGCCATGCTCGATATAGGTAAGCTCCGTGCGCCCCAACAAGGCGGGATACGCCTCCGCAAGTGGTTTGCCCGCATCGGTATCGGAGGTCACGGCGATAAGCCGAAACCCGGGATGCTCCAGCAGGTACCGCACCAACTCGATACCGGTATACCCGGAACCGCCAACGACCGCTACTGTTCTGGTTTCCATCGATTCTCTCCCATCTTGATTCAGAACTTCTTTTATAAGATACCAGAATTCGCATTTTCGTCAATAGGATTTCTTATTCTATTCATTCAAGAGTAACTTTTGGGAACGTGGACAGACGAGTGCTTCCGCAGTTAAAGCCGATAGGCAGAATCCAGTGCGCACAGCTCCTCGTAGGTATCGATTTCAACGATGTCGTCAAAACTGCACTCACGCACGCCAAGTTGGTACTTGCCGGGGAAGTAATCAACGGCAACCTGATCCCACATGCGTTGCTTGCCGCCCGGTTGGGTATTGAAGACGGTCTCGACGTCGCCTGCAAGGCGCGCTCCGTCGGCGGCATTCCAATATGAGATGCCGAACATATGATGGCAGTTCGTGCCACCCACGCCGATCTTCTTGATGTACTTCCCGTTGGTGTAGAAACACCAATCGTCAGTCTTGGAGACAGGAACACCGAGGTAGTTGCTCTCGTATTGGTACTTCTCGATAAGATCGGGGTTACGAAGCAAGAGGTCGCCCTCAAGGATATAGGCGGACGGGAGATGATCACGGGCGACCAGAACCGATGAGATGTTGTTGGTCTCGTGGTAATACGGATTGCTGAGGAAACGTATCCCCGGGTACTTGTAGAGAAGCTGGTCGAGCTGCTCGGCCAGGTAACCCCTCACAAGGTATATCTCGCCAATCCCTACCGCGGTCAGCGCGTCGAGGAGGGAGTCGATGATGCGCGTGCCCTGTACGCGCATGAGCGGCTTTGGTGTGTTGAGCGTCAGCGGCAACATGCGCTCCCCAAACCCGGCCGCAAGGATAATCGCCCGCTTTGCGCGATACGGCTCCAAAGCCTCCAAGCCGGCGTCAGTGATCTGCCCATCCTTGAGATAGCCCAACTGGGCAAGCTCGTGAAAGACCTTGTTGATGGTGCCCAGCGAGCGTCCCAGTTGTTCGGCAACCACACGCTGCACCTGCGGCGCGCGCACCTTCTCCAGATAACGGAGGACATCAAAATGATTATGGGCGAGGCTCATGTCAGACCCCTTCCTTTTGTCGCGAATTTCTTGATTATCCCCATCACGCCCGACATACACAGGTTCACAGTCAGGATCATCAAAGAGACGAACGCGGCGCATTCAAGCATCATCGTCGTCTCAAAGGAGGGGATCATGAGCGAGATCGGCCGCGTGCTGGATGTCGCCAAAAACGACACGGCCGATATGGTCATCATGGAGTTGACGAAGAAATAGGTGAACATCTCCATCAGGGTCAGCTTGGATTGCGGGATGAGCACGCCGAAGATGATGGATATACGCCTGATGCCGAGCGTGTCGCCCACGGCCTCCAGGTTCTCGTTCAGCTTTGAGAGCGTGTTGTAGATCATGAGATACGGCGACGAGAAGAAGTGCATGAGGTTTACCAGCACCAGGATGGCAAGCGTTCCGTACAGCAGACTTCCCTTGAAGAACAGCACATAGGAAAGGCCGAGCACAAGCCCTGGGATGGCAAGTGAGGTAATCGACAGAAGATGCAGCGCCTTGGAGAACTTGCTCGGCAGGCGGGCGGTCAGATAGGCAACGGTAAAGGCGATGGTGATGCCCACAATCGCAACCATGAAGGCTATGAGTATCGAGTTGCCGAGGAACACGCCGGCCTTCATGTCGAAAGCGCGGGAGATGTTGGCGACGGTCAGCGACAGGTCGTTGGGATAATGCGCGACAAAGGTCAACAGGATGAACGACACGATAGGAAGAAGGATGGCCAACCCGACAAGGATACTGAACACGTAAGCGACCGCATCACGCCCTTTTTTCGTTCCAAGCGCAAAGGGTTTGATGATGTAGCTGGCGTTGCCCTTGTCTTTGTTGAGCAGGTCTATGATGAAGGCAACGAGGGCCGGCACAAGCAGAACAAGCCCGATAACGCTCCCCTTGCCAAAATCGAGCAGCCCTATGACGTCTTGGTACATCATAACCGGTAGCGTGATGTACTGGCCGCCCACCATCAGCGGCACGCCGTAATCGGTGATTATCAACGTAAAGACCGTAAAGACCGCCGCAATCATCGGCTTGCGCATATAGGGCACCGTGATAGCAAGAAAGCGCTTCAGCGGCGGTATGCCTAAGACGGCTGCCGCCTCGTAGGGGGTTGAATCCTCGTAGCGCAAAACGTCGGAGATCATAAGGAAGGCAACCGGGAACGAGTACAGGACCGAGCCGACAACGATGCCGACAAAGCCGTAGATATTGCCTTGCAGGTGCAGCAGGTTTGTGATGACGCCATTGGCGCCGAACAGGACGATGAGGCCCATGCCATGGGATATGGAGGGAATGAGCATTGGCAGCGTGAACAGAACGATCCAGAACCGCTTGAGCCGGATGCCCGAGCGCGTGATGCACCAGGCAAGCGCCGAAGCAAGCGCAATGGAGATGACGCTCGCGACGGCAGAGGCCAGAACCGAGTGGCCCAGGGCCATGATGAACCGCGGAGAGCTGACCGTAGCCAGCACATCCGTATCCGACAGGTTCGCAAGCATCCGCATCAGCGGCAGGATGACCGCAACGAGGAATACCGCGAAACAGACGAGCTTCACCCCGAATGAAAGCCGGTGCTTTCTCATGAAGCCGACCTCACAAAGGGAAGGAGCGAGTCTATCTTGAGTTGGATGTTATGAGCGACGAAACGCTCAACATAGTCATTGGCGGGGTGATCGATGATCTCACGGGGTGTGCCGAGCTGTTGGATGCGCCCCTCATGCATGACCATGATCCGGTCAGACAGCGCGAACGCTTCCTCCTGGTCATGGGTCACGTAGACAATCGTCGACTCGAACTCCCGCTGCAACGCCTTTATCTCGCCGCGCAAGGCAAGGCGTGTGTCGACGTCAAGCGCGGACATCGGCTCATCCAGAAGGATGATGTCGGAATTCATGGCAAGGGTTCGGGCGATGGCGACGCGCTGCTGCTGTCCTCCCGAAAGCTCAAACGGACGCTTCTTCGCCTGGTCGCTAAGCCCCACCCGCCCAAGCAGGTTAAGCGAGCGTTCGCGCGCCGCCTCCTTTGAATAGCCGTTGTGCCTCAGGGCGTACTCCACATTGCGCAGCACCGTCATATTCTCAAACAGAGCGTAGTTCTGAAAGACGATGCCCATGCCGCGTTTTGAGGGCGGCTGATGGGTTATGTCCACTCCATCCTTGAATACGGTACCGCTGTCAACGGACTCAAGCCCGATGAGGATACGCAGCAGTGTCGTTTTGCCGCAACCAGACGCGCCAAGAATGGAGAGGAACTCCCCATTCTTGACCGTGAACCCTACCGTGTGGAGAACAGTATCTGTTCCGAAGCTCTTGCGCACGTCTGTGATGACGAGCTTTGAAGCTGCTACACTGGTTTTGGCTTTGTCGGTTTTTTCAATTAATACATCCACTTTGCGAGCAGTCTTTCCTTCTCTGCGAGCGTGTTGTTGCTCATATCA
>JAITEK010000014.1 GCA_031282085.1 Coriobacteriales bacterium | reverse complement strand
GAGATAAAGAAGCCGCACAGCCATCAGGCCTCCGAGATACTTGCCAAGACCCTGCCGGAGGACCTCAACCGCTTTGGTATGATACCGGAGTTCATCGGGCGCATCCCGGTTATATGCAGCGTTGAGGAGCTCTCGGAGGACGACCTCGTCCGCGTACTCTCCGAGCCCAAGAATGCGCTGGTTAAGCAATACACGCGCATGTTCTCCTTTGAGGACGTGAAGCTCACCTTCACCGACGCAGCGCTTAAGGCCATCGCCGCCGAGGCCGTCAATCACGGGACGGGCGCACGCGGCCTGCGCTCCATCTGCGAGCGCACGCTGCTCGATACGATGTACGACCTGCCCGGCAGCACCAGCATCTCTGAGGTCGTGGTGACGCCGGAGGCTGTGCGCGGGGAGAGCAAGCCGACCATTGTGTACCGTAGCAGCGGGAAGTCCTCCAAAAAGGCCTCCGCGTAGGCGCGGCCGCCATGGTGACGCTGCAACAGCTCAAATACTTCATAGAGGCTGCGAACTGCGGCTCCATCAACAAAGCGGCCGAGAACCTCTTTATCGCGCAGCCGAGTCTCTCCAACGCGATAAAGGATCTTGAGGGCGAGGTCGGCGCCGAGCTGTTCACGCGGACGCCCAAGGGCATCACGCTCACCCAGGATGGTGTTGAGTTCTTGGGTTACGCGCGACAGGTAACGGAGCAGGCAAGCCTGCTGGAGCAACGCTACCTGAGCAAGAAGCCCTCGCGCCGTATGTGCGCCATCTCCACTCAACATTACGCCTTTGCGGTGAACGCCTTTGTGAACATGGTCGAGAAGACCAACGCCGACGAGTACGAGTTCACGTTGCGGGAGACGCGCACGCACGAGATCATAGAGGACGTCAAGACGCTGCGCAGCGAGCTGGGCATCCTGTATCTCAGCCCCTTCAACCGGCGGGTACTTGAGAAGCTGCTGCGCGAGAGCGGCCTGGCGTTCCATCCGCTGTTCACCGCAAAACCGCACATCTTCATCAGCGCCGCCAACCCGCTTGCCCAAAAGGAGTACGTTACGCTTGAGGAGTTGGATGACTATCCCTGCCTGACCTTTGAGCAGGGCGAGAACAACTCGTTCTATTTCTCGGAGGAGATACTGAGCACGGAGTATCGCCGCAAGTCCATCCGGGTCTGTGACCGGGCGACCATCTTCAACCTCATGATCGGGCTTAACGGCTACACGATCTCAACGGGCATCGTGAGCGCCGACTTAAACGGCGACAACATCGTGGCGGTGCCGCTTAAAGTCGATGAGTCCCTGGAGGTCGGCTGGATAGCGCACGGCTCCCTCCAACTCACCCAGCAGGCCGAGCTTTACCTCGAGGAGTTAAAGCGGGTGGTCAAGGAGTACGGCGTCCACATGACGGAGTAGCCGCATGGTCGTTGCTGCCGCTGTTCTGCCAATTTTTTGCCGAAACGGAAGATTTGGAGCTATAAATCATGAGTAAATTAGTCATTTTTGGCCGTTTTGCTATGGATTATAGTCCTGATGTTTCCGTTTCGGCAAAAAATTGGCAGAATTAGCTCAACAGTGGTTCAACACAGAGCGAGGGATGCTTTCCGTTACGCCAGGGATTCCTCCAAGCCTTTTGCGTACAGCAGGTGCATCTCGTGTTTGGAGTGCACGTCGAGCTTCTTGTAGATATTCGAGATATGCGTCTTGACGGTGCCCTCGGAAAGGCCGCACTCGCGTTCTATCTCAGCGCGCTTGCGGCCGAGCATGAGCAGGGTGAATATCTCGGTCTCGCGCGGCGAGAGATCCCAGCGATTGGCGAAACGGGCATAACCGTCGAGCTCCTCGGGCGACGAAGACGACCAGGGAGCGGTCTGTCGCGTGGCCAGGCTGCGGATGAAAAGTGCGAGGACGATCAGGAACAACACATAGACGACGATCATGACAAAGGTACTTGTGGCAAAGCCGATCGGCTCGATTACGTGCGCCCACAGCAGCGAGAGACCCGCAGAAACCGGGTTGGAGATGCCCGCTATACGAAAACTTGGCATGTCTATGGCGCGTATGCACTCGATGATGATCATCCACCGCACCAGGTGTGAGAATATCTCGGCGGCTGAGGTGATCGCGTCAAAGCCGCTCCCCAGTTGCAACTCGCTGGAAAGCGCCAGTATCTGCAAGGCGCCGAGGATGGCCGCAAAGCCGATGGTGCAGCACAGCGGCAGCGAGATATGTTTGCTTGGCAGGTCGAGGGTCAAAAAGGTCAGCAGGAGTATGGTCACACAGATGATGCCCAGCTCGCCCAGCGAAAGCTCTGTCATCCCGGTGAAGTTGGTGCGCACCTCGCCCCAGATGCCGATGTTGCTCAGCGAACGTATGAAGATAAGCGCCGCGGTGAATACGGCCACCTGCGTAAGCAGCGAATACTTCTCAAAGCCGACCGCCTTGCTCTGCGGCTCCACCGGCGCTCTGTGTCCCTGGTCGAGGCGCACCCCCGCAAAATAGCAGATGGTGGCAAGCAGGGGAGCGGATATGACGATCAGCATCTGCGGCACCGGGCTGAGATAGAGGCTTATGAGGATGGAGAACACCGTCTCAAGCACCAGACTGATGGCGATGCACCAGACGATGGCGCGCGTCTGCATGTGTCGCGCAAAGTACATATAGAAGTTCCAGACAAGGAACGAATAACCGGCGCTGGCAACGAACACCCCGCAGAAGGAGAGGATGAGCGGGTCTACGAGCGTCTGGTGGAAGGCGATGATGAGTGTGCCCGTCGCCACGCTCATCAGCAGACCGGTAATCACCGCCAGTGGTTTTTGGATAGGCGGTATATGCCGTGCGAGTACGAAGAACAGGATACCGACGCACAACCGCCCCATATGGAAGGCGTCACGGTTGTAGAACCCCGTTGTCATGCCGTCGTCGGGCGGCAGCAGATTGACGCTGTAGCCGACGACATCGGTCCAGACGCCTGCCGCCACAAGCCCTACGGTCAGCAGGAGGGGAGTAAGTGGTAGTGCCCGTGCCACATTGCGCATGTTCCACCATCTCTTGTGTTGGTTCGTTGTGTTGTTCTCCCGATATATTGGTTCCTCATTACCCATGATACCTGTCTTTGGGCGGGTGGACTATCATCCATTTCATCATCCTTTTTGTGTTTTGGGGTTCATCCAGAAAAGTTCTGAGGTCATAACCTAAAGAGCCGATGCCTTGCCCGATGGCGTTTGGGGCGGTATTCGCGTTAACTGATTAGCAAGGGGTGAACATTCCAGGGTGCTTTGTGGGCGCTCAAGGCGGGTAACGATCCGCGGGGTAGCGGCAAGGCAACAAGCTCAGAAAGGGAGACGATTATGGATGAGAACACTACCGCACGGGATACGGGCCTGTCGAGGCGCAGGTTCCTCGCGGGGGCTGGCGCGCTTACGGCAGGCGTGGTTGCCACGGGGCTGGTCGGCTGCTCCGACGACGGCGCCGCGTCGGGCGGAGCTCCGGCGAGCGACCTCAGTTGGGATTATGAGGCCGACGTCATTGTTGTGGGCACCGGCCCAGCCGGTTTGTCCTGCGCGGCGGCGGCTGCTGAGGGCGGCGTGAGCGTCATCGCCATCGACGCCAACGACAAGATAGGCGGTAAAGGCATACTGGCCGGCGGCAACCTCGGCATCGGCGGCGGCACTCGCATGCAGATAGCGGATGGCTTTGAGGAGACGGCCGACATCATCTACGAGGACCGCACCGTACCCAACCTGCGCACCGATAAGACCATGACCGTCGATACCGTGGACGGGCGCGAGTACGAGATGGGCCAGTGGCGCAAGATCTCGGGCGCCGAGGACGGCGAGGGCATGTCACGCGCCTTTGCGGACGCCAGCCTCGACACCTGGAACTGGCTCGACGAGATGGGTGCGGCCTTCATCAAGGCCAACGTAAGCTCCATGTCGGCGGTCTATCGCGGCTCACGTTACTACACCACCACGGCTCCGCAGCTCGTCGATCGCGAGGGAGCCGAGGACAGCATGAAGGCGGGCGGCGCCGGCCTGTGCTGGCCCATCTACGACCGGGCAGTGGACAACGGCGCGGAGTTCATCCTCAGCACCAAGATGACGAAGATCATCCGCGCGGATGGCGACCGGGCGGGCCGGGTCATCGGTATCGAGGCCGAGCAGAATGGGGCGACCGTTCGGTTCAAGGCGAACAAGGCCGTGTTCCTGGGCACCGGCAGCTGGAACGGCAGCGCCCGGCTCAAGCAGTTCTTCCTCCCGTGGCTCGTCAAGTATCCACACGTCAGTGGCGAGCCCTATGTATGGAACGACGGCAGCGGCATCGAGCTGGCTCTTGACGCCGGCGCGGCGCTCTCCACGGACCGTGGTTGCGACTGGCACGGCTGGCACCGCCATCCGGGTACGGTCTGGCACAGCATCGACCTCCCCTACGGGTTGCCGGGTACCGCCGAGCCGCTCGACAGCGAGTGCATCTATGTGAACGCCGAGGGCAACCGCTTCATGAACGAGGAAGTCGGCGAGGATAACCCCGCGTGGGTGGGTGGCTCCAAGCCCTTCTATTTTGCGCAGCTGTGTGCGACCCAGACCACCGATGACGACGGACCTATCGTCTGGATTATCCTCGACGAGACCTCGCGCGCCAAACAGGAGCTGGAGTTCACGGTCGGTGAGATCGTGGAGGATACCATGTATAAGCAGGCCAGCACCATAGAGGAGCTTGCTGCCGGCATGGGTGTACCCGCCGAGAATCTCACCAAGGCGGTCTCCCGTTATAACGAGTTGGTGGACAAGGGCGCCGATGATGACTTCCAGAAGGTCCATCTCGACGCGAAGATCGAGACGGCGCCGTTCCATGCGGTGAAGTGGGGCATCCAGAAGCACAACACCCTCGGTGGCGTGACCATCAACCCCAAATCCCAGGTTGTGGATTGGGACTGGACGCCGATTCCCGGTTTCTATGCGGCGGGCGAGTCCGCTGGCAACATGGACCTCATCGGCCTGGCCAAGCCTATCGTGTTCGGGCGCATAGCCGGACAGGTCATTGCGGCGGAAGAGTAGGCTGCAAACCATGAAGCCGCACTCTCAAAAACGGTTCAAACTCGTACTGTGGCTTGTTGCCGTCGGTGCGGTACTGGCGTCGCTGATCATAGCGGGCTGTGCGCCCCGACAGACGAACGAAGACAGTCCTCAGGATGAGACCGATTCGCTGATTGTCGTCGAGTGGTCGATGGACAGTGATTGTGCGACCTGTCACACCGCTGAGTCCACCGCTCAGGACCCGACCGCGCCGGCGCTTTATCACGAGGAGCAGGAAGGCGTTGCCTGCGTCACCTGCCACACCGCGGATGAAAGTGAGTTGGCAACGGTTCATGAGGGCGTGGTCGCAACCGGCACGATGCCCACCCGGCTCAAGAAGACCAAGGTCACAGACGAGGCATGCCTCTCGTGCCACGATACGGCCGAGTTGGTAACGGTGACCCAGGCCAGCACGGTGCTTACCGACGACGAGGGTCTTGTGGTGAATCCGCATGATCTTCCCGAGAACAGTTCGCACGTGAATCTCACCTGCACCAACTGCCACAAGCAGCACCAGCCCAAGGCAGAGATCGCTAAAAACGCGATGGCGACCTGCACCAACTGTCACCACGAGAA
>JAITEK010000150.1 GCA_031282085.1 Coriobacteriales bacterium | reverse complement strand
GTCGGTTGAGTGGGAGGACAGCCCCCTTGCCGCGAGCCAGTTTACTCTTGCGGAAGATGCCGATAGCAACACATGGACGGTGCAACCCAAGGAAGGGCTTGCGGCGGGTACGTATACGGCCAAGCTCAGGATAAGGTACAGAGAGAACGCTATCAATGACGCGGTGCAGGATGTGAGTTTTACCGTACATCCCAAGGCCGTGCTTCTCTCCGTTAAGGCCTCCTCATCGGCGGATGTCGGCGGCAAGACCGACACGCTGGAGCTCACCTTTAAGCACCCCATCAACCTTACCTGGGATAGCCTGGTAGTGGGCGGCGCCGCGGAGAAATCCGGCACTAAGTTTAACTCTGTGAGCGCCTCTGAGAACGGCGAGAATACGGTATACACGCTTGCGATCAGCTCGCGGGACGCGTATCACAGCGGGGATGTTATCGAGGTGACCGTTAACCTGGGCAACGAGTACGAATTCCAGAAGAATACGACCGGTGAAGCCTCGTTGCAGAACACCACGGCAACGGTGGTTATCCCGCGTGCCATAACGTCGGCGCACATGATTATCGTGCCCGAGGGTTGGACCCCGTTTATACTCCAGTTCACTTTTGATAAGGAACTTACGATAGTTGACCCGAACCAGCTTGAATGGCTTTATACGGGCACGACGTACGGGGCAGATGCTGATAAGGAGCCCATCAGGCTGACGGGTACGGCGGCCAGTGGCGCCACGATTACCGGCGTCTATCGGGTAGACGCGGACATGGGTTGGACCTATCGCGTGACGCTCAACATCGCACAGAGTGGTTCGCTTGCCATCGGAGTGCCCGGCTGGGGCGTGGCTGACTTTACCGTTGGCGATGTTACCGCGGGAGCCTGGAGCCCCGGAGGCGTCGCGTTCTTCCTCGATGGCGAGGGACACAACTACCTTACCGACCTCCAGTCTCGCCAGCTGCTGGTGGAGGCCGACGCGCTTGGTGGTTACGTGGCGCCCGCCTACGATTTGCCCACGAGCGTGGAGTTGGATGAGGGTGTTGATAAGGTTTATATCGACGGCAAGCCGTACGACGAAAGCTCCGGGCTTTGGAGCATAAGCGGCGCCGGCCCAAAGCCGTACGTCTTTGACGGCGTTGCACAGCCGAATCTCAGCGACCAGCTTGTGGTGACGCTTGCCGAGGATTGGACGCGCGGTGAGGGCGATCATGAAGTTATAGTCGTCTTTGGCGACGACACGGTGGCGCGGGGAATCATCACGGTTGAGGACATCGTCGCGACCTGGCCGCTGACGCTGCGCGGCTCCAAGGGCGCGGCGGGCTTTGTGCCGCCTGCCGACGGTAGCGGCGGTGTTGGCACCGGTGGCGAAGGTGTGGTTACGAGCGAGTATGGTACTGGCGACGGATACTTTGAGGCGGGGAGGCCGGTTACCATCACGGCAGCTGCCGCTGATACGGGTTGGCGTTTTGACCGGTGGGAGCAGACCCCTGGGGATACTGCCATTGAGCTGCCGGCAAGCAGCCCGGGCACCCTCACCATGCCGGGTGAGGAGGCCGACGGCCTTGAGCTGACGGCGCTTTACACCGACGGCGTAGCTCCTGTGAGCACGCTTACGCTCGGTGGTGGCGGAGGCGGCGGCGCGCCCGCTGATGGGGGCTGGACCTCCACGGGCCTGCTCACGCTTGCGGCTACTGACGCTGACGTGCGCGCGGCTACTGGCGACAATACTACCGGCGCGGGTTTGGGCGCGGTTGCCTCCGTCACTTACAAAATCGACGGCAGGGCGGCGGTCACCGTGGCGGGCGCCGAGGCGAGCATCAGCCTGAGCTCCATCGCGGAGCTTGGTGACGGTGTGCATACCATCGCCTATTGGGCGGTTGACGCGGCGGGCAACACCGAGGTCGTGCACACGGCTCAGGTGGGCTATGACACGACTGCGCCGAGCGGCCTCATACGCCTGCGCGGGTTGGTGTTCGACAGCTTTATCGCCGCTCCTCAGTTTGTGCGCTTCTACCGTGGAGCGGTCGCGGTGGAGCTTGCGGGCACCGACGAGCAGGGTGGCTCGGGCGTGGCGCAGGTTGAGTATCTGGTGCATTCGGGGGCAGCGTTTGGCAGTGAGAGCGCCGCATCCGACGCTGGCGGTTGGATGACGGCCGACAGCTTCACCCTCGACGCCGCCGCCACCTACGACGGCACATACATCATCTACGCACGCATAACCGACGCGGCCGGTAACAAGAGCGTGGTTGCCACCGACGGCATCGTGCGCTATACGGACAGCGCGCTGACGGCAACGCCCCCCACCTTTACCAAGACCTCCGCCGTGGGAGTGAGCGCCGGGCTTGCCCTGCACGACAACACGGTTGCGAGCGTTAAGCTGGGCGGCGACGGGACGGTCGCGGGTAGTGCGTACAACGTTACGAACGGGAGCCTCGACTTTACCGCCACGTACCTCAACAGTCTGCCGGTCCCCGAGGGGGGCAGCTACAGCTTTACCGTGCAGTTTAACCCGCAGGGGCTTGCATACGTGCCTAATGGCTCCGTGGCGGGTACCGGTGGCGGCAACGGCAGCGGTAACAACGCGCCGGCGGAGATCGTCATCACCATCCCGATGGTTAAGGCTCCTGCCGTGATTACGCTTGCCGCCGCGCCGGTGAAGGGCACCGTTTTTGGCAACAGCACGGTGCTTACCGCGCAGGTGTCGGCCGGCGCCAATGGCACGGTTGCGACGGGCGAGGTGAAGTTCTTTGACGACACGGCGCTTTTGGGCGATGGCCCCGTGGCGCTGCGTGCCGATGGCACCGCTGTGCTGACAGTTGGTTTTGGCGCCGGCCCGCACGCGCTGCGCGTGGAATACTCCGGCGACGGTAGTTTTTTGGCGAATAAGAGCGCGGTTTTGAGTTACAGCGTTGACAAGGCTCCGCAGACCGCGGTGAGCATTGAGCGCACGGATGGCACGCCGGTTGTGGGTTCGCTGGCGGTGGATTATGGCGACGAGCCGTTTGCCCTGCGCGCTGTCGGCGGCAGCGGTGGCGGCGCTTATGAGTGGAGCAGCGACAACACGGCCGTGGCCGCGGTGGACAAGGCTACCGGCACGGTGACTGTGGCCGCCGTGGGCAGCGCGATTATCTCCGTGCAGAGGGTAGGCAACGATAACTATAATCCGTCTGCGGTGACCTCGTTTGAGCTGAAGGTTGAGCGGCGGCCGGTGCGCATCCTGAGCGTGGCGGTGGCCGATAAGGGCTACGATGGGACCGCGGACGCCGAGTTTGCCTCGACGCCTGTGCTGGATAACGTGGCGCCAGGTGATGGGCAGGCCATCTACGTGCTGCTTACGGACGCGACGGCGCAGTTTATGACCGCGCCGGGCGGCCAGCCCTCCGCTGACGCCGGCGAGAACAAGACCGTTGAGGTTGGCGGCTTTACTCTGGGCGGCGCAAAGCTGGACAGCTACGAGCTGGTCTCCGCACCTTCCGTCACGACTGCGACGATTAGCCAGGCTACGCCTGTTTGGGATGGGTCGGCGGGGCTCGGTGTGACCGGCGGAGATTCGGGCGACGGTGCGCTGTATTATGGGCAGCGGCTCTCGCGCCTTGCGCTTACCGGCGTTGTGCGCGGTGTGAATGGCGAGCCTTTGAGCGGTAGCCTTGCGTGGGCGCCTGGCGTGGACGTGACCGGGATACCGGGCAGCGACCCCGAGAGTGCCCTGAGCGGGCTTGCCGCGGGTGGCTATGAGTACGGTGCGGTGTTTACGCCGAGCGGCTCGTTTGCGACGAACTACCGTGTGCTTGAGGGTACGGTTGCGGTTGAGGTGCGGCAGGCTGAGCCTGGGATGGCGGGTGGCACTGGAGCCGACGCGGCGCCGGTTGGCTCGCCGATCTTTGCCTCCGACTCTGGTCGGACCCCGCCTGAGACGCTTGCGGATTCTACGACCATCACGGGCGACGTGGTGTTTACGTATGGCGGCATCGCGACGGCGATTGAGGGCGAGTGGAGTTGGAACGAGGACGACCCGGATACCGCTACCGCTCTCGCCGATGGCTATACCGGCATAGGCATGAAGCATCCCGTTGCGCTCTTTACGCCGGATGACCCACGGATAGCGCCCCTGACTGTTGCGGCCAACGTGCCGGTCTACTCGCCGCGCAGCGAGATCGTTGAGGAACCGGCTATAGGGACAGTGCCCTACGGCGGCAAGGTTGGCGACGCGTTGATTGGCGAAGGTGGACAGGTGCTTGCCGTAGCTGCCAACGACATCGACCCCGATGATTACGAGGATATAACGGCGTTTGGCAGTTGGGGTTGGAAGAACCCGGAGCTCCTCATCACCTCTAAAACCGGTACGCAGACGGCTGTGCTGGTGTTTACGCCGGACCCCGAGTACCTGGTTAACCTCTCGACGCCGCCTTATGACGACCGGTATCTCCCCGCGGAGAAGACGGTTGCGATTACGGTTGAGCCGGTGGCGCCTGTGCCGCTTGGGCTGGTAAGCGACGTGCCGCCTCTTATGCTGGGGCAGACGCTGCTTGAGTCCGACGTGGCGGCCGCGAGCTACACGTTCGGCGGCGTTGCGGGCCTTGGCGAAGGGGTGCTGACTGGCACTCTGGCCTGGGCGGATGGCTCGATTGAGCCGGGTGCTGCTGGTTACGAGGCCGACGGGCTGGGCGGCGCCGTGAGCGAGAGCGGGCTGTTTGTGACGCGTGCGATCTTTACGCCGGACGCCGCGCTGTATGGCGACGCGTATGCGTCGGTGCCCGTGGACGTGACCCTTGTTGTGGCGGCGCGTGAGGAGACCCAGGAGGCGCTGGAGACGGTTTACGAGCAGATGCGCGATGAGGTGCTGCTCCCGGTTGTGGCCGCTCGCGCCAACTATCGTGCGGAGGACGTCGCTGCGTTTGAGGACGCGTTGGCTGCTGTTAACGCGCTGCTTGCTGAGGGCACAGGCTCTGAGCTTGCGTTTGGGCGGGCGTTTGATGATCTGACTGTCGCGAAAGCTGCGCTTGAGCACTACCATCCGATTCTGCAGCACTCGGCTTTGCGGCCGATTGCGCAGACGGGCGCTGTTGGCGTTACCGTTGAGGTGGGCGGCGTGTTTGAGAGCGTGGCGTCGGTGAGCTTTAATGGGGTTGAGTTGGATATGACGGTGGGCGCTGGTGGCTCGGCGGGCGCGGGCGCGGGCGTGCGGACGCTCTCGCTGCCGGCCTCGGCTGGTGGCGTCACGGTGGGCACCCTCTCAAAGGGCAGCGCCATTGTGACCCTGCTCCCCGCGTTTGTCGACAGCTTGGACAACGGCAAGCACGTTATCAGCGTTGTGTTTGAGGACGATTATGCCCGTGGCGAGCAGCAGGCAGAGTTCACCATCGCGCGGCCTGAGGAAGGCGGCGACGGCGGTGGTGCTGGCGGTGCTGGCGGTGGTGGTGCTGGCGGCGGTGCTGGCGGTGGTGGTGCTGGCGGCGGTGCTGGCGGCGGCGGTGGTGGCGCTGATGCGGACGCCGACAAGGACAAGGAAAAAACCGGTCCCAACACAGATGCCGATAAAGACGATGACAAGGACGAGGACGCTTCCGGCGCCGATGAGGGCGACAAGCCCAGCACCGGTGGCGATAAGGTCGGTGGCACAACCGATACCGGCAAAGGCGACTCTGTGCCGGCCTCCGGTGGCAGCAACGCCCTGCTCATCCTGCTTGCTTTGGCCGGGGTCGCGATTCTGCTCATCGGCGGAACCGCATTCCTCCTCGCCCTCAGCAAACGTCGCCCCCATCCCGACGACGATTGGCGATAACACCACGAGGGCGGATCTGGACACCCCTCCCGCCCTCGTGACCAGCAAAAGTGAAGCGAGGACGGCCTGTGCCGTCCTCGCTGTTTTGTGTATCCGTCGGCTACCGCCGCCGGTTGGATTCTGGGACAAGCCCAGAATGACGGACGGGGGAGACGGACGGGGAAAAGTACGTCACCCCGGGCTTGTCCCGGGGTCCAGTCGCCCGCGAGAGCGGGCGACGCGTAGAGAGCGTGCGCAGCACGCGACACACGGGCGACACGGGGGCGAAGCGTGAGTGTGCGTTGCATGCGATATGAGGATCTATTTGTGCCATTCGTTTAGGACCGCTTCAACCTGCGCAATCAATTCTGTTTTGTTCGGGATGTATGACACATACCGCGAGGCAAAGATATTGTTTGATAGCCCACCGAGTGCATATTCGGCGGTTACCGCGTCTTTGTCGGTACAAAGGATAATTCCAATCGGTGGGTTGTCATCCTCATCGTTAATTTCGGCGCTGTAATAATTCAGATACATGTTAAGTTGCCCGATTGCTTCCGGGAACAGTTTGACTGTTTTTAATTCTATGAGCACGTATGCCTGTAAAATCTTGTTGTAAAAGACCACATCCACATAATAATGAGTATTGTTCAGCGTAACGCGCTGCTGTGTGCCGACGAACATGAACCCCCGACCTAACTCCAAAAGGAACTTCTCAATTTGTTGCACAAGCGCCTTTTCTAAATCGCTCTCCTTCATCGGCTTGTTTTCGGAGATGCCCAAAAACTCGAATACATACGGGTCTTTGATGATGTCTGTCGGACTTGTCATCTCTATCCCATGTCGCGCAAGAGAGAGCACCGTTTCTTTGTTGGTCTTCCCATCAGACAGCAGCAGCCTCTCGTAAAGCGACGTGCTGACTTGACGCTTTAACTCGCGTACTGACCAGCCGGAGTTGACAGCCTCCTTCTCATAGAAGCTACGTTTGTCCTCATCGGAAATGGAGAGAAGCTCACAATAGTGCGACCAGCTCAATTTAACAGACACTGTCTGTTGAATCTGGTATGTCTGATAGAAACGGCGCATGAACTGAATATTTGACACTGAAAACCCTTTGCCGAACGCGACACTCAAAGTTTTTGACAAACCCTTGAGCGTTTGGCTCCCGTATTCCGCTCTGCTTTGATTGTTCTGCTCGTATTCGACAATAACGCGTCCGATGTTCCAATAGGCGGTGAGCAACTCGGCGTTGACCTGCCGTGCGGCATTTTGCTGTGCGGATTCAAGCACTACCTTAATCTTGTCTATCAATGAAGCTGTCATCTCGTCCATCTGATTCTCTCCTTTGAACAAAACCCCTATGATGCGCTGATGCTGATGCTCCTTTACCCTAGCAGAGCAATCTGACCCGGCGCTGCCACATCGCTGACTCGGCACTGACCCAGGAGTGACCAGTTTCTGACCGGGAGCCAATGCGCCGTGTCGTGTGCACTAGATAAAGGTGTTTTGAGCGGGCGTTATACCGAGGGTTGTGAAGTGGCATTGCGGCAGCCAGAATACGGGCTATGATTCTTATGGAGGATTTCGTGTCAAGCGCGGAATGACGGACAAAGCGCTCGTCACCCCAGGCTTGTCCCGGGGTCCAGTCGCCCGCGATAGCGGGCGATGCAGAGAGCGCGAAGCGCGACACACGGTAAGTGCCGCGAGGACGGCCTGCGCCGTCCTCGCTGTTTTGTGTATCCGTCGGCTATCGCCGTCGGTTGGATTCTGGGATAAAACCCAGAATGACGGGCATATGACGGGGACATGGTTAGATGTCGAGGCTGGGGATCTCCTCGTGGGCGTTGCCGCCGGCTGCGTTGATTCCGGCGATGCGGCCGAAGGTCACGCAGCGACCGTGGCCGATGCCGGGGACGTAGGTGGGGTAGTCGCCGGCGCCGAAGAACTCACCCGCTGCCGAGCCGCAAACGTAGAGCCCCTCGATGGGCTTGTCCTCGGCGTTGAGTACGCGCGTACCGGTGTCGGTTCGCAGTCCGCCGCACATGGTGAGCAGGTTCGCCGAGAGATGGCCTGCGTAGAAAGGCGGGTCAACGACGGGGTCCATCACCTCTTTGCGCTTGCCGTAATCGACGTCATTGCCAGCAATGGCAAGCTCGTTGTACCGCTCAACCGTGGCAACAAAGTTCTCGGGCGGGACTCCGATTTTCTGTGCGAGTTCCTCCAGAGTATTCGCCTCAAAGGTCAGACCTGCCTCGATCTCCTGTTGCAAAACCATCTGTTGCGCCTCGAGGTTGTACTCGCCACCGACCGGCTGGGTCAGCTGTCCCCATTGCAGGCCGCCGCCAACACCGGCGTCCATCTGCCTCTTAACGTACTCCAGGCCGTGGGAGTCATAAATCGTGTAGGCGTCCTTCTTAGTTTGCAGGGCCTTGGTCACGCTCTTGGACTGCGTGTTCACATCCTCATTCTTAAAGCGGTTGCCCTCCCCGTTCACGTGGAGGAAGCCGTAGCTCGCCGCGCCGAAGTCGAGGTGCATAACCGCGGAGTGCGGCTCCGATTTCTGCATGGCCGCGCCTACCCACAGGGCCTGTTTGTGCAGGTCGCCCGTGTCCACTCCTGGCGGGATGTAGTACGCCTGGTCGTTGGCGTAGGCGACCATGGGGGAGTAGTAGTTCATCATCTCAAGGTCGGCGGCGTAATCGCCCGTCGCGATAACGGTGCTTTGGGCGTTGTACCGCGTGTAGGCGCCGTTCTCGTCGCTGGCGATGGCCCCGGCCACCGGGCCACTGTTGCCGTCGCGCACGAGCCGCTCGCTCTTTTGGCTCCAGCGGATGTCGCCGCCGGCGTCCGCCACCATCTCATACAGCACCGGCATCAGCGAGGCGTTGCCAAATACGTCCCCCTCGCCGTAGAAGGTGAAGTTGATGGTCTCCTCATACTTATCTGCCTGGTAGAAGATGTGGGTGACAGGGTATTCGGTGTAATCGGGGCCCTTGTAATAGCCGTCCCACAGCAGCGCCTCAAGCTTGCCGGTCGCAACGCACTGGTCGTACAGCCAGTCGAAGCAGGCGCCCGATTTGCGCCCAAACTCCCAGAGCAGTGGCTCCTTGACGCGCCCCTGCGCCCAGTTTATCCAGCGACGGATAACCTGGCGGTAATCCGGCTCCTCCATCAGCCCCTGCTGCGCCAACTTCTGCTGTATTTTGGTGTGGAAGCCCGCGATATGCACGCCGCGCCCGACAACCGTCCCCGGAGGGTTCTTGTCGATGGTGATGACCTTCTTGCCCTTCTCAAGTGCGGCAAGCGTCGCGCAGCATCCGGCGAGACCTGCGCCGATAACCAGGACGTCACAGTCTACGGTCTCCCCGATCTTATCCTCGGCGATGGGCTCGGGGGCCTGCTCCCAAGGGTGCGTCCCTGCGACATCCGGCCCGTAGGCCGGGTACTTTGTGTAGTCGTAGGCGTTGCTCCCGCCGCCTCCGCTGGTCGTTGGCGCCTCTCCAGCGGTGCTTGGCTCTTTCGGTGCGCAGCCGGCCAGGCCGCCCGCCGCCGCACCCGCGAGGGCCGAGGCGCCCAAACCGACAAAGGCGCGCCGGGACAGTTGGCCCTTCTCGGGGCTCCGCCCGCGCTCCTTTGCGCCGCCGTGCTTGGTGTTGCTCTCTTTGTTGATGTCCGTGCTCATCTTTCCTCCTTCATTGTTTTTTGCTTTCCCGTACGGCCGATCTGCCCGCAGTATAGGAATTCTCCGGGTGCTCAACATCCCGTTCGGCGGGGGAATCCCCTAAATCCCCCTACCAGGGGGAGCCGCCTCGGCGCCTCGGCGCCTGTCCGTTTGTTATCATGGAGCTTCCGTAGAGGGGACGCTAATATGCGAAAAGGAGTTCTCGACAATCTGGCATGGACGCCGAACGTCATAGGCTTTGCCGCTCATTGGGCCTGGATATGGTGTGTGTTTTGGAGTTCGCTCTTTTATCGGGAGTGCGTCCTGTTGGAGGATTTTGCGTTGGGGCTGTTCTCGCTTGAGCCGCTCTGGACTCTTTCGCTGCTCTCGAACGTGGTCGCGCTTGCCGCGCTGCTCCTGCTCTCCTACTTCCGTGGGCCTCTGGGCGACATCAGGGCGCTGCCCTTTGTCGCGGCTCTGTGCACGGCTGCGGGGACCTTTCTCATCTCGCACCCGGCCATCACCCTGTTCGGCGGGCTGGCGTACCTCAGTTATCCCTGCGGCGCCGTGCTCACGGGCGTTGGCTCGGCGGTCATCGTTGTGCTCTGGGGCGAGGCGCTTACCCTGCTGGGCGCGCGTTACACCATCGCATACAGCGTGGTGGCCCTGCTTTTGGGCAGCGTGGCCTACCTGTTTATAACCTCCATCCCGCCCGACTTTGCCCAAAGCATCACGGCCCTGCTGCCGTTTGTGGGCATGTTCTTTTTCCTGCGGCTCAAACGCAGCATGCCACGCAGGAGCTTTCGCCTGTGGAAGATTCCTTTGAGCACGAGTCCGCCGCTCAGGTTGATTGCTATCTCCCTGTTCTTCGGCGCTTCCTTCGGCATCATGAAAGGGCTTTTTGTGATGAACGAGGGCGGCAACATCGAACTGCGGGACATGCTCAACATCTTTGCCATTGTGCTGGGCTCAATAGCGATATATGCGACCATGAAGACTTTTCGCATGGACTTTGACCATCTCACCTACCAGATCGCGTTGCCGTTGATGGCCGCGGGGTTTTTGTTTTTGCCGCTACATGAGCCGTTTAATGTGATTGGGACGGCGGTTCACCAGTTTGGCTACCAATATTTTTACATAGTCCTGTGGGCGCTTTGGCCAGTGTTGGCGCGTTACGGCGCGGTGCCCGGGGGATGGGTTGTCTGCTGGGGCATGGCGTCTATCCAGCTGGGGCAGCTTGTGGGATCGCTGCTCAGCGCGGGGTTGACGGCTGGGTCTGCTGGCGCAGCTGATTTGGTTGGCGCGGCGGCCATAATCTCGTCGGATTTTGACCTGGCCATGCTTGCGGCGATTGCGGTGTTTGTGATCCTCCTCGTCTCGCTGTTTGGTCTGGGTAACAGCTCGGCAGAAACCGGCTGGGGCTTCCTCAAACCGATAGAGGATGACGAGCAGCGCTCGCCGTTTGAGCAGGATTGTATGCGGATGGCGCGCTCCTGCGGTCTCACGCAGCGGGAGAGCGAGGTGTTCCTGCTGCTGGCGAAGGGGCGCAACCGCGCCTACATCAGCGAGGACCTGGTAATCTCGGACGAGACGGTTAAGACCCACATCAAGAACATCTACCGAAAGACCGGAGTACACTCCCAACAAGAAATGATCGACCTCATAGAGTTGGACCTCCCCAACCCTCACTAGCAACCGGGCCGCCGCGTAGAAGTATCTGCAGCACGCGGCACACGAGTGCCACGGGGATGGCTGACGCCGTTTACCCTGTTATTGTGTCGGTGAAGTCATCACTATCTCAACAAGTCGGTAATGTTGTGTGACAATGATTAGATGCACTTTTATCGAGTAAGATAGCAAAGGGTCTTCTGTGGGTGCTTTGTTGCCCTGTTAGTGGTATTGGTAGGAAAGGACGGGCGTTATGGCGAGGGTTATCGTGGACAAAGGGTTTTGCAAGGGCTGCGGCCTTTGTGTCGACGTATGCCCCAAGGACATTATGGCGCTCGACTTTGAGGAGATAAGTCAGAAGGGGTACCACCCGGCGAAGTGTGTCGACCAGGAAGCGTGCATTGCATGCTTGAACTGCGCGCTTATGTGCCCCGATGTCGCGATAACGATTGAGAGGTAGCCAGAGATGGCTGAGAAAGTGCTCATGAAGGGAAATGAGGCCCTCGCCGAGGCGGCTATCCGTGCGGGGTGTCGGCATTTCTTCGGATACCCCATCACGCCGCAGACCGAAGTGGCCGCTTACATGGCCAAACGCCTGCCCAAGATAGGCGGCGTCTACCTTCAGGCCGAGAGCGAGGTTGCGGCCATCAACATGGTGTACGGGGCTGCGGCGGCCGGGGTGCGCGTGATGACCTCGAGCTCCTCACCTGGCATAAGCCTCAAGGGCGAGGGTATCTCGTATCTCATCGGCGCCGATTTGCCCGCGCTCATCATCAACGTGCAGCGTGGCGGTCCGGGGCTGGGCGGCATCCAGCCGAGCCAGGCTGACTACTGGATGGCGACCCGTGCGACCGGGCACGGCGACGGGCATGTTCTCGTCTTTGCTCCCTCGACGGTGCAGGAGATGGCCAACCTTGCCGCGCTGGCCTTTGAGCTTGGCGACCGCTACCGCGCACCCGTTATGATACTGGCGGACGGCCTGCTGGGGCAGATGATGGAACCGGTTGAGCTCCCTGAGCCCCTCACGGAGGCAGATCTCCCGCCCAAACCCTGGGCAATCGACGGGCACAAGAACCAGCGCGCACACAACACGGTGAACTCGCTGTTCCTCGTGGCGCAGGAACTGGAGGATTCCATCACGAGCCGTTGGGTGCGTTATGAGCAGATAAAGGCGAGCGAACAGCGCGCCGAGACCTACCGTACCGAGGACGCCGAGTACGTCATCGTTGCTTACGGTGCGGCCTCCCGCATTGCCCGTAGCGCCGTGAATACGGCCCGTGAGCAGGGTATAAAGGCCGGGCTTATCCGCCCCATCACGCTTTGGCCCTTCCCTGTGGATGCTATCGAGGCAAGCATTGAGCGCACGGCGGCCTACCTTGTCACCGAGTTCTCGATGGGGCAGATGGTTGAGGACGTGCGTCTTACGGTTAATGGGCGGCGCCCCGTGAATTTCTTTGCGCACACCGGCGGCGTTGTCCCTACGCCCGACGAGGTCGTAGAGGCGTTGCGGCGCATGCAGGCGGGGGAGAGCGTGCACATTGTCCCCGTCCACAGCAAGTTGACAGGAGGGTACCGATGAGCGAGACAGCGGCTGTGGCAGACAGGCCGACCAATACACTGGCAGGGAACGCAGGCGAGAAGGCGGTTGAGAAAGTGGCCGAAAAGGCGGTTGAAAAGGCACCGAAGAAAGCGAGCGATAAGCCGCGCGTCGTCTTTGAGCGGCCCCATGCGCTTACCGACGTGGTGACCAATTACTGCCCCGGCTGCTCGCACGGCATCATACAGCGCCTTGTGGCCGAAACCCTCGACGAGCTGGGTATTGAAGGCTCGACCATCGGGGTCTGCCCGGTGGGTTGCAGCGTGACGGCCTACAATTTCTATGCCTGCGACATGGCTCAGGCGGCGCATGGCCGCGCTCCTGCGGTGGCAACCGGGATAAAGCGCGCGCTGCCCGAGAGCATCGTCTTCACCTACCAGGGCGACGGCGACCTTGCTTCCATCGGTATGGCGGAGACCGTGCACGCGGCGACGCGGGGGGAGAAGATCACCGTCATCTTCATCAACAATGCGATCTATGGCATGACCGGCGGGCAGATGGCGCCGACAAGCCTGCCCGGGCAAGTGACGCAGACCTCGCCGTATGGGCGCAGCGTTGAGGAGGCGGGCTACCCCATTCGGGTATGCGAGATGCTTGCCACCCTCGACGGCGTGGCGCTGGCGCAGCGGGTGACCGTCGACAGCCCCAAGGCCGTGCGCGCCACGAAGCGCGCCATTAAGAAGGCGTTTCAGTACCAGGTTGAGGGGCTGGGCTTTACCATCATCGAGGTGCTCTCAACCTGCCCGACGAACTGGGGGCTCACCCCGGCCGACTCCTTTGCCTGGCTTGAGGAGAACATGGTGCCGTACTACCCGCTCGGCGTCTACCGCGACGCAAAAGCGGAGGCTGCCGCAAGGGAGGGCGTGTTATGAGGGGGGACCTCAATATCATGCTGGCGGGGTTTGGTGGGCAAGGGATCCTTTTCGCCGGCAAGATAATCGCCTACGCGGGGATGATCGACGGGCGGGAGATCTCGTGGCTGCCCTCGTATGGTCCTGAGATGCGCGGCGGTACCGCCAATTGCAGCGTCTGCCTCTCCGACGAGCCCATCGGCTCGCCGCTCGTTACCGACCCGAACGTGCTCATTGCCATGAACCTTCCCTCGTACGAGAAGTTCATCGACGCGGTGGAGCCGGGCGGCGTGGTTATCGTTGACTCCACGATGGTGGGGACCTGCACGCTGCGCCAGGATGTTGAGTATTACACTGTGCCGGCGACTTCGCTCGCGGAGGAGAATGGGCTTAAAGGGCTTGCGAACGTCATCCTGGTGGGCAAGCTGCTTGCTGCGACGCAGTTCTCCACACGGGCGAGCTGCGAGCAGGCCATCGACAAGAGCGTCTCCGCCAAGCGTGCCAGCCTCGCCGAGGCCAACAAGCGCGCCCTTGAGCTCGGCACCCTCTGGACCGCCTCCAAATGTTAAGGCGCCCTGGGGCAATCTGACTTACAACCTGTTGTCCGGTTTATCCCTCGACTCTCCGACGATGCTTTGGGGCGTTTTGGGCTGGCTGAAGTTTGCAAGGGTAAACTATAAAGTTTACTTGACAGTTACACTTAATGCTTGTAGAATAGTCTCATTACAGGATCACTCCCAGTCTTTTTTAATCTGTGGAAGAGGCGTCACATGGAAACTCGGGAGTCGCAAAGAACGGCGCGCGAGCGCCGGCGACATCTTTTTATTCTCAATCCGATCTCGTTCGCATCGACGGTAGAACTGGAAAGGATGAAAGCGCAAATCGTAGCGTGCTTCCCCCCTGCCACGCACGATGAAAGCGCAGCGCGCACGGAACGCGCAAAAGGCAAGCCCCCTGCACCGGACATCCTCAACAGCACCGCTTCTACGCGAGATGCTTCCGATGCGACTCCCGAGTTCCTTATCCATGTCTCACGCTATCCGCGCGATGCGATCTGCACCATTTTGCGCTACCACGCGAGGCTTAACGGCGAGCAACTGCGTGTGTATGCGGTGGGTGGCGACGGCATCATGTTCGACTGTCTCAATGGGCTGATGGGCCTGCCCAACACCGAGCTTGCCATCGTCCCGCGCGGCACCGGCAACGACTTCTGCCGCTCGTTCGGCGCGAAGAACTACGCACGGTTCCAGGACATCAGGCAGCAGATAGACGCACCTTCCATCCCTGCTGACGTTATCCGTTGCAACGGCCATTACGCTTTGAACTTCTGCGCGCTGGGGGCGGAGGCCTCCGCCCTGTTCTCCACACTGCCGCTCACCAAGCGGTTCCACGATTTGCGGCGGAAGTTCACCCACCTCAACCAGCTCTTCTATTGCGCAGGCGGCGTGCGGGCAACCCTCAACGACGCCCTTCTCCACCAACAGTATGAGATAACTGCCGACGGGCATAAGATGAGTGGCGAGTTTGTGCTGCTCAACATCGCGAACGCCCGCTACTACAGCGTGGGGAGCATGGTTATTGCGGGCGCCATGCCCAACGACGGCGTGCTCGACATGCTGACGCTGCGCAGTATACGGCGGTCGTATCTGTATCGCAATCTGCGCCGCTATCTCACCGGCAACTACCGTAAGTCGCGTCCCTTTAATGTTGACGAGAAGTTCTGCTACCAGCGTGTGCAGCATATCGAGATAAGCTCTCCGTCTCCGGTGACGATAAATCTCGACGGGGAGGCATTCTTTGATTCTGGCGCAACCATTGATGTTTTACCGAACGCTGTGAATGTGGTGAACGTGGGCGGTGTTCCTTACGAGGAAGGGTGGGATGTGCTATGAACCCACAGCCGCCACTGGCAGCTCCGCAGGCTGCCCCCAACCGCGTTATCCTGGCGCTGATAACCGTTACTGCCGTGAGCTTTTTTACCACGATGTATGTGCTGCTGTATCGTGGCAACGGCGATTCGGTGAACATGGTGACCACCATCGTGCTCGGCGCCATACTCAACGTAGGGCTCCTGATCTGCTACATCCGCGCTCGCGACTATGAGCTGCTTGCGCTTTTTGTGCCGCTGGCAACTTTCTTCTTCTACACGATCAACTGCTTCGTGATGCAGAGTTTTGCGCAGTATTTCCTCATTTACGTGGCAATCTGCGCGCTTGCCGCCATACACCAGAACGGCAAGAGCCTCATACGTTTTATGGTGATCAGCAACCTGGTCATCCTCTTTCTCATAGGGTGGCGGTTCCTCTTCGGCGGCACCGGCTTCTTTTACCAGGTCAACGTCATCCCCCAATACATCGCCGCGTTGAGCTGCGTGCTGTTCATCTACTGGGTACAGCGCTCCTTTGGGCGGCAGAACGCCGCTGTTGACGGCGCGCGCGATGCTTTTAACACGCTCATGGAGACCACTCCCAACATGCTCGCCCTGCTCGACAACAAGAATTGCATCACCTATATCAGCAGGAAGATGGCGGATTTTGCCCACATCGCCAACCCTGAGATAACCCAAGGTCGTCCCTTCCTCGACTTGTTCCACGACATCGCCCTCAAGCGCATGATAGGTGAGATACTCGACGGCGAGAAGCCCATCGAGACCACGAGCACCATCACCATCGACAACATCACGCGCCATTTCTCCATCCACGCCGCCACCATCGCGGGGACGGACGCGGGCGTTTACCTCGACATCATCGACATCACCTCCGAGGTCTCCGCGCGCCTTGAGGCCGAGGCCGCGTCGCAGGCGAAAAGCAGCTTCCTGGCGAATATGAGCCATGAGATACGCACGCCGCTCAACGCCGTTATCGGTCTGACCGAGGTTGAGTTGCAGCATCACCGGGGCGACTCCATCTGCGAATCTTTGCGCAAGGTGCGTTCGTCAGCCGACCATCTGCTGCACATCATCAACGACATGCTCGACATATCCAAGATCGAGAACAACAAGCTCGAGCTTATCACCGCCGAGTACTCGCTGGCGAGCCTCATAAGCGACGCGGCGCAGGTTAACCGGACGCGCGTCGGCGACAAGCCCATCGCCTTTTGTGTTGAGGTGGACGAGAACCTGCCGCAGCGTCTTTTTGGCGATGAGCTGCGTATACGCCAGATACTCAACAATCTGCTATCCAATGCGATAAAATACACGCATGCCGGTGAGGTACGACTTAAGGTACAGTGGATCGCGAAGGAGAGCAAGGTCGCCGGAGTGGGCGTCGCTAACGCCGTCGGCGCGGGCGTCTTGCGTCTCATCGTGCAGGACACCGGAATCGGGATACGCGTCGAGGACAAGTGCAAGCTCTTTACCGCCTATGAGCAGGTGGACACGAAGGCGAACCGCGGCATAGAGGGCACCGGCCTGGGGCTGTCTATCACGATGCGGCTGGTGCGGCTTATGGACGGGTCGCTTGACTTTGAGAGCGTGCACGGCAAGGGCTCGACCTTTGTGGTTGAGCTGCCTCAGGTGGTAGTGGACGCCACGCCGCTGGGCGAGTCCGTTGCGCAGCGGCTGAGGAGCTTCTCGCTTGAGGACGGCGCGGGCGAGGTGAAGGTGGTTGAGGCGACCGAGACTTTTAAGGGTACCAAAGTACTGGTGGTTGACGACATCGACGTGAACTTGGAGGTCGCGCGCGGCATGATGGAGTGCTACGAGCTGGACATCGAATGTGTGACAAGCGGACAGGACGCCGTTGAGGCGGTGCGGCGCTGCAACGACTACGCTATCGTGTTCATGGACCACATGATGCCCGGTATGGATGGCATCGAGGCGACTATCGCCATACGCAGCCAGATCGGTACTTCTTACGCGCAAACGGTGCCCATCGTCGCACTGACCGCCAACGCGCTTGAAGGCGCGCGGGACATGTTCCTGGAAAACGGCTTTACGGATTTTCTCGCGAAGCCCATCGATTTTGCCAGCCTCGATACTCTCCTGAGAAAACTGCTCGACAACCGAAGCGAGCAAACCAATGCGGAACCTGCCCTCGTTGGGATTGATGACAGGAAAGGAGATAGAAATGAATAGCGACGGACTGCTTTCTATCAGCGAATTCTCAAGAATCACGGGTGTTAGCCGTTCGGCGCTCATCTATTACGATGACATCGGGGTGTTCTCGCCGATAAAACGCGGCAAGAACCAGTACCGCTACTATGCCCCGCAGCAGATAACGACCGTGAAATTCATCAACGTGCTCAACTCCCTGAAGGTGCCGCTGCGCGTTATCTCGCGCCTGGCTGCCCAGCGCACGCCCGACAGCATAACGAAGGTGCTGACGGCGGAGGACCTTAAAGCAAGCGGCAAGATCGCCGAACTTGAGGAGTACGTGGGCATGTTCCAGACGCGCCTGGCCCTCATCAAGGAGGCCGAGAACGCGACGGTTGACCAGGTGGAGATACGCGAGCTTGAGGAGCTGCCGCTCATCATGGGGCCCCTCAACGTCTTTGAGCGCGACGGCGAGTACCTCCAGCCGTTCGGCGAGTTCTGCCTGCATTACCAGCATGAGAGCAACCTGCTCAGTTACCCTGTCGGCGGCTTCTTTGACAGTTTTGAGAGTTTTGTCGACGCCCCTGCCTCGCCCTCGCATTTTTTCTTTGTGCATCCTCGTGGCGCTCAACCGCGTCCGGCGGGACGCTACCTCGTTGCGCATACCCATGCCTATTACGGCCAGGCCAACAACATAGAGCAACGGATGTTCGCCTTTGCGCGGGAAAACGGCCTCAGCACCAAGGGGCCTGTTTACAACATCTTCCTTCTCGACGAGATAACCAACTCCAGCTACGAGAACTACCTCCTCCAGGCAAGCGTTGCCCTGGAGTAGGGTAGGGGCGTTGGAGTCCTTCGGACTCTTGTGGGGCTCCTGTGAGCCTCCCGCCCCGCCCGCTCCTCGGCACCAAACGAAAAATGCCCCTCAGTGGGGCATTTTGTTGTTGTTGGCATCCCCAACGGGATTCGAAGTCCTTAGGTTCGCTGGGGCAGCTCACCCGTTCGAATCCTGCAAACAGTCCACTGGACTGTTTGCGTAGTCGCAGCACTCCAGTGGACTCAAGAAACGTTGGCATCCCCAACGGGATTCGAACCCGTGATCTCCGCCTTGAAAGGGCGGTGTCCTAACCGCTAGACGATGGGGACTTGCGCTGTTGTGGAGCGCATCATTCTACCACAACCACCACTATAAAGCGAAATGCTCACGTCCTCTGGGACAGGGGACGGGGCGGGGACAGTGGGGGGACGGGGTTGGGACAGTG
>JAITEK010000144.1 GCA_031282085.1 Coriobacteriales bacterium | reverse complement strand
CTGTCGCCGCCCACGATAACCGGTTTGCCGCGCCACTCGGGGTGATCGAGCTGCTCAACAGAGGCAAAGAACGCATCCAGGTCCAAAAGCAGGATGGCCGAGTCATCCCAAGGCAAAAGCGCGTCGACGGCCGCGGTGGCGCTATCCAAAACCTCACCGCTCATACCGTCGACGCGCTCTGTCTCCACTTGCATTCTACTCATGGAGACATTCTACCACAAAGCGAACAGATGTTCGCTTACAACGCTGCCAAATCGCGACCCAACAGATAGGAGAGTGTGCAGCAGACGCCGCCCATGTTCTGCCCAAAGACCACGAAGTTGTAGGTCGTCGAGTAGAAGTCGCCCGTCATGATGCCGGTGTTATACAGACCCTCGATGGGGCTGTCGTCCTCAGCGCAGACCTGCATGTCGCCGTTGGTGCGCAGGCCGCCGCAGACGGTCAGGAAGGTGCTCTGCCCGCCGGGAGAGGCGCACGAGGCATAGAACGGCGGCGTTGAGATCGGGTGCAGCACCTGGGCGTTTACGTGGAACTCGTCGTCGTTGCCCTGTTTGGCGTAGCGGTCGTAATCCTCAATGGACTGCTTGGCGGCCGCAACATCGATAGGATGGTACTCGTTAACCATCGCCAGCAACTCATCAATGGTATCCGCCTTAAAGGAGGTCTGTACGGTCGGGCCGCCGAAGGGACCTGCCTCGGCGTTGGGATCCGGCGGTGTGGAGGCCATATCCCAGGAGTCAATCATCTGCTGAGGTGTGGAGGGCATGATGCCGTTCTCACGGCCGACGTTAACGCCAAAGGCCTCCCACTCGTCCTTGATGTAGGCATAGTCCTGCTGCCAGACGGAGAAGGCGAACTTATCCTTCTGGTTGAGCAGCGCAACGCCGCCGTGGCCGAAGTTCACGGTCTCCCGCTGGAAGCGCTTGCCGTCGGAGTTGAGGTTGATGCACCAGCAGTTGTCGATGGCGTTGTAACCCGGCCCGGGCACACCGACGTTGATCATCGGCGAGATGTTGTTCTTCTGCCAGGCCGCGCCGATCCACAGGCCCATCTTATGACCGTCGCCCGGCAGCAGACCGGTAAAGTTAAGACCGATGTCGAAGTTCGGCTCAGCCTCCGCCTCCCAGGTGATGGTGTCCTTATACATCTTGTAAGTCCAGGGCGCGTACTTTGCCATCATGTCGCGGTTGGTGGAGAAGTCGCCCGTCGCCAGGACGATGGCCTTGTTTGCGACGTATTTAACGTAGCTGCCGTCGTCACGCTGCGCCACAACAGCTTCTACGCGTCCGCTCTGGCCATGGGGTTGCCCACCCCGTACCAGATACAGGCCGCGCGTGTTGTAGTCGATGGTGCCGCCGCGCTCCGTGAAGGTATCCGCATAGGCCTGGGCCTGCAAGGGAGCGCCAAAAAGCGCGCCGAAGGGCTGTTCGTCGGTGAAGAAGTTGTGCGAGGCCGGGGGCGAATCGAGAATGCCGTCGGGATCCCAGTAGCCCGGCTCCATGGAGACCTTCAGTCCCTTGGCGGCCATGATGTCTATCATCCAGTCCATGGACTCGCCGGAGTAGTTGCGCCACTTGGCCCACATCTGCTGGTTCTGCTGGTAGGCGCCCGAGACGTTCTCCACCTTAAAGAGGTGGTTGAGCGACTCGGAGTTCTTGTCGACATCAACACCGAGCGAACGTTGATAGGTTGAACCGAGCGCCGAGTTGGAGCCGCCGCGACCGATGGGCATCGACCCGGCACTAAACAGGCGCACGTCGCCACCTGCCTCCTGGCATGCTACTGCGGTGCACAGGCCGGAGGGACCCGACCCGACGACAACGATGTCGGCGGTGAAGGTCTCCGCTATCTGATCATCGGGAACAGGGTCGATGGGAATCTCAAAACTCCACTTCATGTCCAGCGAATCAGCCGTGAGAACAGTGTCGCTGCTGACCACGTTGGCAGGAGTGCCTCCCCCCGTGGTGCCTCCGTCATCGGTTGTGGGACTACAAGCCGCCAGGCTCGAGGCCGCGGCAGCGGCTCCAAGGACCGCCGCTCCCTTGAGCAGGTCGCGGCGCGATAGACCGGTTTTCTGGTTGCGGTAAATGATCTCGTCCTCAATGCGTGTGTTTTTGTCCATGTTCTACTCCTCTCATAGATGGACAATTGATTGGAAAGAGAAGCGCGCGACGTGCGGCCGCACAAAGCCACACAGGCCCATCCCCTTTTGGTTGTGGCCGCGAGGCAGCCTCATCCGATATTCCTCCTTGTCTTTTTAAGGGCACCTGCGGCGATGGAAGACTGTTGAAGTATTCGCTCTTGCGTCATGCTTGGCCTTTGTCGCGGGGGTCCGGCAATGACGGGAGAGGGATAAACCAGCAGTTCCACAATTGCATCACCATAGGCGATAGGGACGGCGGAAAACAACATGCAGACCGGCCCATCCCCCCACGATTCCCCGAAATGAGCCGAAACGACCCATGCAATCGTGTGTCGCGCTGCGCGCTCTCTATGCGTCGCTCACTATCGTTCGCGACTGGACCCTGGCATAAAGCCAGGGTGACGGGCGAGAGTCCGTCATGTGCCCTGTCCGTCATTCCGGCTTTATGCCGGAATCCAGTCGCACGCGACAGCGGGCGACGCATAGAGAGCATGCGGAGCATGCGACACACGATTGTGCCCAAACCGGAGGGTGCTGCTTTTGTGTTTGTTCTATACTGGGAGTCAGTCTCGGTGAGGAGTCAGTATGCATCATTTGATTAAGGCAGTGCTCAGGTTGTTTTGGGTGTTGACTGCGGGCCGTGTGAGGAGCTCCCGCCAGGTTGAGGGCAATGCGGCGACCATGAACACCCCCGAGAAGCTCTGGTGGGCCTATAAGTTCTATATTCAACCAGCGACTGAACCGCAGTCTGGTCACAATATTCGCGCCTACTTTGCCGAGCATCGTTTTGACGAGGGCTGGCAGCAGCAACAGGAGGGGGGAAGCGAGCAAAACCCTCCCCTTAGCCCCACACTCACGCTCGCGTTGGCAGGTGACATCCTGCCTTCGCCGAACCTGCATACTGGCTCAGCCACTCATTTCTTCGATGAGATCGCCGACTTCTATTTGAGCGCGGATTTGCGCTATGCCAATCTTGAGTCACCAGTGGTCGCTGATCAGCCCGTCTGCTGGCCCGGCGAGAACATCATCAGCCCGCCCAGGATGAACAACTCCCCCGAGGTCTTTGAGTTGATCCACCGGCAGGGCCGTGGCGTCAACGTGTTCTCTACCGCCAACAACCATGCCCTCGACCAAGGCGTAGAGGGGCTTATGACCACGCTTGATTACCTCGATAGCCAAAACGTGGTATACGTGGGTACCTCCCGGAGCGTCGCCGAGCGTGACGACATCCCGGTGACCGAGGTCAACGGGGTGCGCGTCGCCTGGCTCTCCTATACCTTCTCCCTTAACCGCGAGAAGCTGCCCGAGGGGCGCGAATACCTGGTGAATCTGCTGCCGCTGAACCTGCCCGACTGCGACATCACTCCGATTATCGAGCAGGTGCGCCACGCTCGCGAGCAGAAGGGCGCCCACGTGGTGGTAGCCTGCCTGCACTGGAGCCTTGAGTACGAGAGCTTTCCGCTGGCGAGTCTCATGCAACTGGGGCACCGGATTGTCGAGGCGGGTGTTGACATCATCGCGGGTAACCACCCGCACGGCCTGCAACCGGCCGAGCGTTATACCTACACAACGCCCACAGGACAGGTGCGCAGCGGACTTATCACGTATGCCCTGGGCGACCTGGTCTCAGACACGCCGCAACTGAACTTCTCCGCGCTGACCGGCGTCTGCCGTATCGGTCTGACCCGCTTTGCGGACAGCGACGATGTGACCATAAGCTCCGTTGAATTCAAACCGCTCTACGCCTATCGCCGCTACGACGAACAGGGACGCTGCACCGACCTCCGCCTCTTGGATTTCCGCCGCCTCCAGCAGGGCATCACCGAGAACCAGTACTCCCTCCTACTTGATTCTCGACAAAAAAAGGAAGTCCGTCGCCTCACACGAGTCCTCGACGACCTCGACAGGAGAGGGGACGGGGCAACTGTCCCACATGACGACACGTTCCCGATGTAGCAACAATCTCACCAGGTGGGACAGTTGCCTCGTCCCCCTTCTACAGCCCGAAGCGCAACGCGAGGTAGATTCCTGAGAGGACTATGGACATTGCCATCATCGGGGCGCCTACCTTGAGGTAGGCGATGAAGGTGAGGGGGTAGCCCTCGCGGTTGGAGATGCCGGAGAGCACCACGTTTGCGCTGGCGCCGATGAGCGTGCCGTTGCCGCCGAGACAGGCGCCGAGTGAGAGTGCCCACCACAGCGGTTCCACGTCAACACCGCTGCCCTGCATGGCCAAAAGCACGGGTATCATGGTTGCGACGAAGGGGATGTTGTCGAGTATCGCCGAGATGATGGCAGAGGCTACGAGGATGGCGAGTATCGCGATGAGCACCTGCCCATGCGTCGCGTCAACGAGGAACTGCGCGAACATGTCGATGAGGCCGGTCTCCACCAGCCCGCCGACGACGATGAACAGCCCCGCGAAGAAACCGATGGTCGACCACTCGACGCCGAGGATGGTCTCCTCAATGTCCTGCCGCCCGATGAGCATCATAAGGGCAGCCGCCGCCAGCGCGATGACCGACGACTCAAGGTGCAGCACCCCATGCAGCATGAAGGCGATCGCAACCAGGACGATCATCACGATGCTCTTTACAAAGAGGCTCTTGCTCGTGATGGCCTCGTTCTCGTCAAGCTCCATGATGCTCTCACGATACTCCTGCTCAACGGCCATCTTCCGCCCGTACATAAAACGGAAGCACAGGATCGTCGCGGCGAGCACAACAACGACTATGGGACCGTCTATTGCGACGAAGTCCATAAAGGTAAGCCCCGCCTCGGAGCCTATCATGATGTTGGGTGGGTCGCCGATGAGAGTCGCGGTGCCGCCGATGTTGGAGGCCAGTATCTGCGTGATGAAGAAGGGCACCGGGTTAAGGTGCAACTCACGGCAGATCATGAAGGTCATGGGGCCGATGAGCAGCACGGTGGTCACGTTGTCGAGCAGCGCCGAGAGTACCGCGGTGATGAGTACCAGCGCGACCATGATGAGCCAGGGGTCGCCTTTGGCCCACTTTGCGGCCTTGATGGCGACATACTCAAAGACCCCCGAACGCTTCATGACGGCGACAAAGAGCATCATGCCCACCAGCACGCCGAGTGTGTTGAAGTCGATGTGCTCAAGGCTGCTCTCAAAGGGGACGATGCCGGTTGCCATGACGATGACGGCTCCCAGCAGGGCGGCAAGCGTGCGATGTACGCGCTCGCTCACGATAAGGACCATCACACCTGCGAAGATGGCGATGGCGGCTATCTGTAGAGGGGTCACGCCAGATCAACTCCCAGAAGCGCCTTTGCCGCCAGGCCGATGGCAAAGGAGATGGCTGCGACTCCAAGGCTGATGGCGGCCATGTGGCCGAAGCGGCTCCAAAATGGCAGCCGCTGCGCGACGGAAAGATAGAAGTTGAAGGCGAAGATGATGATGATGCAACAGCCCAGCATGATGGCAAAGGCCATCAGGTAAAGATGCTCGTCGAGCAGCAGATAGGGGAGGACGAGCACCACCACGGTGATGAGGTAGGCGGTGCCCGTGTAAAAGGCCGCCTTGAGCGCGTGCGGATTGTGGTCGGCCTTCTCGGCGAGGTAGTTGGAGGCGGCCATGGAAAGCGTAGCCGCTATCCCTGTGATGATGGCCGCCAAAGCGACCACGCGCGTGTTGGCAAGCGCAAAGGTCAGGCCGGCGATGGTGCCCGTCAGCTCAACGAGCGCGTCGTTGAGGCCGAGCACGATGGCGCCAACATAGTGCAGGCGTTCCTCGTCGAGCATCTCAACAAGGAGCGCCTCGTGCTCCTGCTCGTGCGCGATGATGGTCTCTATTTCGGGTATCGCCTCGTTAAGGCGGCTGTAGGCCTCCGCGGTGCGGTCCTCGCCGCGCTCCATGATGCGCAGCACGAAGGTATAGCCGAGCAGCACCATGAGCACGGTGAAGAAGACAGCCTTAACGCGATTGGGGGCGATGTCAACGCCGGTATAGCGCCTCCACGTCTCGTAGTGGTCGTGCTCCTCCTTGGCTATCTGCTCAAGCGTGCGTCGGTGGTCGTCGTGCTTCTCGGTCTTGGCCATGCGGGCATAGACGACGCTGTCGGTCGCCTCGGCCCGCTGGAAGGCGAGCAGGGTCTTGAGGGTGCTGTCGTCGAGCGCGAGCGTAGAGGTGGAGGGAGCGGTCATAACGGTCTACTTGTTCGCTTCCTCACGGCGCGCCTGGTACTCGGCGATGAGCTTTCTGGAGACGTCGCCGGGCACTTCCTCGTATCCCTCAAGCTCGATGGCGTAGGAGCCGAGCCCCCGCGTCATGGAGCGCAGGTCACGCGCGTAGGTAACAACTTCCTTGTAAGGCACGCGCGCCTTGATGACGGTGCGGCCGTTCTCGTCGGTCGCCATACCGCTCACACGGCCCCGGCGCGTCGAGAAATCGCCCATGATGGTGCCGGCGTACTCCTCGGTCACCGTGACCTCAAGGTTTGCCATCGGCTCAAGGATATAAGGGTCGGCCTTCTCGCAGGCATTGCGAAAGGCGAGCCGTCCGGCCTGCTTAAAGGCCATCTCGTTGGAGTCGACAGGATGATAGGAGCCGTCGTA
>JAITEK010000128.1 GCA_031282085.1 Coriobacteriales bacterium | reverse complement strand
CTCGCCGCCGGCTACCGCCTCGCCCACACAAGCCCCGTAGACCTCTTCCCCCAAACCTGGCACATAGAATCCGTAACCAAACTCGTCCGCTGACCCGCATGCGTCGCGTGCACGTGTGTCGCGCTGCGCTCCTTTAACACGAAAGACGGGTTGAAGGTAATCCGTTAAGCGAACGACGACTCCTCGGCGTGGGGGCATCGGGTACAATAGGGGTACACAGGTGAGGAGACCAGGAGTATGACTAAGAAACTTTCTGCGGCCATTCGTATGGCTCAACCTTCAGACGCGCAGGCCATACTGGACATCTATGCGCCTTACGTCACCGACACGGCTATCACCTTTGTTTCCACGCTGCCGACGGCGGAGGAGATACGCCTCAAGATGCTCGACATCGAGAAGCGCTATCCTTACCTCGTCTGCACCATCGACAACGAGGTCGTTGGCTTTGCCTACGCCGACAGGGTGCGGCCTCACGAGGCGTACCGCTGGAACGCCGAACTCTCCGTCTACATCGACCCTCATCATCAGGGACGCGGCATCGCGACCGCACTGTATACGGCGCTTTTCCAGATACTCAAGGCGCAGGGGTTTTGCAATCTCTACGCCGTTATCACGCTGCCGAATGAGGCCAGCGTCGCCCTGCACAAACATTTTGGCTTCCGGGAGCTTGCCGTCCACGAGGCGGACGGCTACAAGCTGGGCGCCTGGCGCGATGTGCTGTGGATGCTCTACCGTATTGATGGCGCTGCCGACCCTGAGACCCACGGATCGCCCGTGCGCCTGCCCCAACTACGTCCGAACGAGGTTGAGACCGCGCTGAGTATAGCGAGCGCCCTGCTGAGTGGGGCATTGTGACAGCAGATGGCGTCGGTCTTTCTCGTCAATCTATCATAGTGAACAACGACGGCACGGAAAAAAGGATGGCTCGATGACAGACATCAGCACAGACTTTCTCCCCATCAGGATCGGATCAGACGCGGTACTCCCCGAAGGCTTTTTGCTCGGACATGCCCAGGATGAGGTTGCCGGCACAGGGTGTACGGCAATCATCTGCGCCGCGGGCGCCATTGGGGGCGTCTCGGTGCGCGGAGCCGCCCCTGCCACGCGGGAGACCGACCTGCTCGACCCCCGCAATTCTGTTGAAAGGGCTAACGCCGTCGTCCTGAGCGGTGGCAGCGCCTTTGGGCTCGACTCCTCCGGAGGCGTTATGCGCTGGCTTGCCGAGCGGGGAATCGGTTTTAACGCGGGACCGGCGGTGGTGCCCATCGTCTGTAGCGCCTGCATCTTTGACCTGGGTGTTGGCGGCGACGCCATCCGCCCTTATGCCGAGCTTGGATACGCTGCCTGCGAGGCGGCGGACACGACGGCAGACGGGGCCGCGGGCACGGCTGCGGGGAATATCGGCGCAGGAACGGGCGCCAGCGTGGGCAAGTTGCTCGGCGAGACCTGCGCCATGAAGGGCGGCTTCGGCATCGCGAGCGCGCAGCTTGAGGAGCTCGTTGTTACCGCAGTCGTTGCCGTAAACGCCCTGGGCAACGTCTACGACCGCAGGACCGGACAGGCGCTTGCGGGCACGCGCGACCCCCAGAACCCGCAGGAAATCCTCAACCCCTACCAGGCTTTTTCCCTGGCGATGGCGAGCGCGGCAGCGGCAGACGGTGACGAGGGGCACTCTCCTGGAGTCGGGCCGGGCGCCGGTACCAACACCACCATCGGTTGCGTGCTCACCAACGGCGCGCTTACGAAGGCACAGGCCGCGCGCGTCGCGGACCGCGCGCATGATGGGCTGGCCCGTGCCATAGACCCGATCCATACGAGCTTCGACGGCGACGCACTGTTCGCGCTCTCAACGGCAGAACTGCCGGGGGTTGTCCCCGATCTGCTGGGCGCGTTGGCGACCTCCGTGATGGAGGCAGCCGTTGTGTGCGCCATACAATCTGCGCAAGGCGCCTATGGCCTGCCTGCGGCGAGCGACCTGAACAGAGCACAGGCCTAAAGGGAGTTGAATAGTGCCAAATATCACCTGGTCAAACGGCTATATCCGCAATAACGACGCAGCCCTCTATTATGAAGTCCACCCCAGTGTTGAGGAAGGCGCGCCGCTGCTCATCTGCCTGCATGGCAATGGCGAGGACATGCACATCTTCGACGAGCATATCGCGCCGCTGCTCCCCTACTACACCGTCATCACGCCGGACAGCCGCGCTCAGGGCAAATCCTCAGCGGGTGAGCGTCCCTTGTCCTACGAACTGTTCGCCGAGGATCTGTTCACGCTCATCAACAAGCTCCAGATAGGCAATTTCCTGCTTTTGGGCTTCTCGGATGGGGGCAACACCGCTCTTGAGTTCGCGCTCAGGCACCAGGAGCGCGTCTGCGCCATGATACTCGTGGGCGCCAACCTCTCGCCGGAGGGGCTGACGGCGACAACGCGCAGAGGACTCCAGCTCCTTGCGCTCGGCAACGGTCTGCGTGATCTGATGTCCCGCGGCAAACGCAAGGACCGGGATCTGGTGCGACTCATGCTTGAGCATCCTCACATAGAACCTCAGCAGCTTGAGAAGGTAAGCATACCCACCCTCGTTATCAGCGGCGAGCGAGACGTCATCAAAAACGAGCACAGCGAGCTTATCGCCGCCTCGCTACCCAATGCGCGGCGCGTGGTCATCCCAGGAGCGGGTCACTTCGTCATGAAGGACGCGCCCGATGAATTCAGCCGCATCGTCCTCGAGTTCCTCATGGAAGACGACTGAACGATCAGTTGAAGCGGAATATCTTGCGGGCCAGGCGGTAGCCGGTCAGTGAGAGGGCGCGGCCGGTGTGGCCGGGCAGGTTCGCCCCGATGCCGAGCATCCCTCCCCTTATCTTGGGGTAGACCGTCGGATCGTGCTGCTTGAGGTAGGCCCAGATGTCGCGCCGTTGCTCCTCGGCATCGGGGAGCTCGGAGAGACGCAGGAATATGCTACAGACGGTCATCATCATCGTGAGATAGTGTATGAGATACTTCCGCAGGCGGGCGTTGTCCACGTCGTGCCTGAGATGGAAGGCGTCTATCATGATGCGCGTCACGCGCAGCTGCTGGTCGACGCGCTTGACCATGGTCGCCTCGTTAACGGACTGGCCCTCCCGCCCGATGTAGTAACGGTACAGGTCGATGTCGAGGAAGAACAGGCTCTTGACCGAGGGCAGCGGCACATACACGAAGATGTTATCGACGTAGAAGGTGTGGGCTGGGAGCTTGAGGTTGATGTCACGCAAAAGCTGGGTCCGGTAGATGACCGCGTGCATGAGGAGGTTCTGCTGCGGTTGGAAGGTCCCCACGTCGTCCCAGCCGAAGATACGGCCCTCGGGGAGCACACCGGCATAGCGGATGGTGGTGCGTTTGCCTTCGTCGAGCTTTTCGTAGACATAGTTGGTGATGAGCATGTCGAGGTCGGACGCCGCAAGCCATTTGAGCCGCACCAATGCGAGCGTCAGCGCCTCCTCGTCCAGCCAGTCATCGGCGTCGACAACCTTGAAGTACGCGCCTGTCGCGTTCGCGAGGCCCGTGTTGACCGCCTCGCCGTGTCCGCCATTCTCCTGGTGGATGGCCCGGATGACCGCAGGGTACCGCTCCTGCCAGGCGTCGGCCTTGGCAGCGGTATCATCGGCGTTGGAGCCGTCGTTGACGATGATTATCTCAATACGGTCAAGAAAGTTCCGCGAACCGTTGAGGATGCTCTCGACGCAGCGATCCATATAGGCCGCAGCGTTATAGCAGGGCACCGCGAAGCTAATCAGCTTCCCTTCCTTCTGCATCTGTTCCTCGCTTTGCTGTTGTGGCGTATTCAACACCGATGGGGGCATCGGGCAACTCCAAAAAAATCAAAAGACCATCTGTCGCGGCTTTCTATTGTACCGTAGATGGAGTTTACCGCACACATCACGTTACCATGCCGTATCATGGGGACACTGTTCTTTTCCAAGAAGCGCCCGGCGCTTTTTTGAGTTGCCCATCGGAAGAAGGGATGGCCATGAGTTGGTTCCTCGACAGGATCACTGAGCGCGCCCGCGCTGATTGCAAGACCATCGTTTTGCCGGAAGGCGCCGACGAGCGCACCTTACGCGCCGCGGCACAAATACACGAGCTGCGGCTCGCGAAACCCCTTGTTTTGGCAGAAGCTGCTGCGGTCGCTGCCGCGAGCGCCGCGGGCGTTGACCTGAGCGGCATCGAGATCATCGACCCCCAGAACTCCCCCCAGCGCGAGCGTTATGCCGAGACCCTCTATGAGCTGCGCAAATCCAAGGGGCTGTCGCGCGAGGAGGCGTTTGCGCTGGCGGGCGATGAGCTGTACTACGGCATCCTGATGGTGCATCTGGGCGACGCCGACGGCATGGTCGCTGGCGCGACGCACGCGACAAGCGATGTGTTACGCCCCGCCTTGCAGATACTCAAGACAGCGCCTGGCACCAAGCTCGTCTCAGCCTTCTTCGTCATCGTTGTGCCGAACTGCGAGTTCGGCCTGGATGGCGCCTTCATCTTCGCGGACAGCGGCCTGGTGCAGCATCCCAACGCCGAGGAGCTTGCCGACATCGGCCTCAGCTCGGCGGCCTCCTTCGCCACGCTGCTTGAGGCTGAGCCGCGCGTGGCCTTTCTCTCGCACTCCACCTGGGGCAGCGCCAAGAGTCCTTCGGTGGACAAGGTGCGTGAGGCGGTGGCTCTGGCCCGTGCGAAGGCTCCTGAGCTTGCGCTCGATGGTGAGTTCCAGCTCGACGCGGCAATCGTGCCTTCTGTTGGCGCCTCAAAGGCGCCGGGCAGCAGCCTGGCCGGCCAGGCCAACGTGCTCATCTTCCCCGACCTCGACTCGGGCAACATCGCCTACAAGCTCGCGCAGCGCCTCGCCCGGGCGGAGGCCTTTGGCCCCATCACTCAGGGCATCGCCAAACCGGTCAACGACCTCTCGCGCGGCTGCTCCGCCGACGACATAGTGGGTGTGGTAGCGATAACCGCCGTCCAGGCGCAGGGACAACGCTAGAATCGCGTGTCACACTGCGCGCTTTCCTTCGTCATTCCCGCGCGGAGCGCGGGAATCTTTGCGGGGCCGACAGGCCGGGAACGGCAATAGGACGCGAATCTCAGCCGATGAGCTCCAGGACGTCCTGGACTATCATCAGTTCCTCGTTGGTGGGGACGACGAGGATCTTCACGCGGGAATCCTCGGCGGAGATAAAGCGCTCACCGCCGCGCTTGCGGTTCTTCTCCTCGTCGAGCAGGATGCCGAGCGGCTCAAGGCCCTCAAAGACCTGGCGGCGCGTGCGGTCATCGTTCTCGCCTACGCCCGCAGTGAAGACGATGGCGTCCACGCCGGCCATCGCAAAGACGTACTGACCGATGAACCGCTTAACGGAGTTGGCGTACATCTCGTAGGCGAGCAGGGCGCGCTCGTGGCCGCTCTCGGCAGCCGCGCGGATGTCGCGCAGGTCGTTGGAGACGCCGGAGATACCGAGCAGACCCGACTGGCGGTTCATCAGATCCTCGGCCTCATCGGGCGTAAGCCCCAGCGCCTTGATGAGATAGATGACGATGGCAGGGTCGATGGTGCCGCAACGCGTCCCCATCATCACGCCGTCGAGCGGGGTGAAGCCCATCGAGGTGTCCACGGAGTGGCCCTTGTCGACCGCGCTTATCGAGCAACCGTTGCCGAGGTGGCAGGTGATGATCTTGAGCTCTGCGAGCGGGCGCTCGAGGATGGCAGCCGTGCGCTGCGCGACGTAGCGGTGCGAGGTGCCGTGGAAGCCGTACTTGCGTATGTGCTGCTCCTCGTACAGATCGTAAGGCAGCGGGTACATATAGGCCTTGGGCGGCAGGGTCTGGTGGAAGGCTGTGTCGAACACCGCCACCTGCGGGGAGGCGGGTATGAGTTTGGTGCAGGCCTCGATGCCGGTGAGGGAAGGGGGGTTGTGCAGCGGCGCCAGAGGAATGCACTCACGTATCCGCGCGATGACCTCGTCATTGATGATGACCGACTCGTTGAAGTACTCGCCGCCATGCACCACGCGATGCCCCACGGCGCCTATCTCCTCAAGGCTTGCGATAACGCCGCGCTCAGGGTCGAGCAGGCCGTCGAGGACCGCTTGGATGGCGTCGTAGTGATCTTTGAGCGGCAGCGTTACAACGACCTCGTTGTCGTCGAGTCCGTGCTTGAGGAAAGAGTCCTCCAGGCCGATCTTCTCGCACAGGCCCTTATCGACGACCTCCTGCGTGTCCCTGTCTACCAACTGGTATTTGAGCGACGACGAGCCAGCGTTTATCACCAGGATGAACATGAGCTTCCCTCTCTTTCTTGTAGATGATATGAGTTTAGGTGTCCTGAACCAGTATGTCCTAATCCGCCGGCCCCATGCGGATGGGCATAAGAGCTCCTCCGAGAACGTGCACGTGGAGGTGGTGGACGGTCTGCCGGCCGTCCTCGCCCGTGTTGGTGATGACGCGATAGCCGGTATCCTCTACCCCTTTGAGCTTTGCCACGATACCCACCGCACCGAAGACCTTGCCGAGCACCTCGGCGGGCACATCGTCACCGATGTGGTCGTAGTGCGCTTTGGGGATGATGAGGGTGTGCACCGGCAGTTGGGGGTTCACGTCCTCAAAGGCGATGACGTCGTCGTCCTCATAGACGACTGTAGCTGGTATCTCATGGGCGGCTATCTTACAAAACAGGCAATCCGACATAGGGGTCTCCCTTCTTTTCAGCTCAGGTTGGTATCGATGCTGTCGTCGCTTTCTGGCTCTACCTCGCCGAGCAGCACCGTTACCTTCTGCTGAGCCTCATCGAGACGGCTTTGCAGCGTTCGCAGCAAGACGATGCCGCGCTCGTAGCGCTCAAGGCTCTCCTCGAGCTCCAGCTGGTCGCCCTCAAGGAGACGTACGATGCCCTCAAGCTCCTCAGACGCTTCTCGAAAGCTGAGGCTGGTGGGGTCTATCGGTGCGGGACCTGTCTGCTCAGGCATGGTTGCTCTCCTCATCTCTTGCGGTCAACGCCGCGGCGGCGGCATCAGCGGCATCAGCGGCATCGGCAGTGCGGCGCAATTCATCAATCGTACATTCAAGCGAACCGTCGGCGAGGCGCACGCGTATCCGCTCGTCCAAGTCTACCGCATCAACCGTGTTGATGATATGGCCCTTTTGGTTATAGGTGACGGAGTAGCCGCGCGCGAGCACCGCGAGCGGCGAGAGGCCCTCCAGGCGCGCGGCGCCCATGTGCACAACGGTGCGGTAGGGCTCCAGCAGCCGGGTACCGAGCAGGGCCAGGCGCGCGTGCAGCGTGGCGACGGTGCGGGCGTCTTGCCGCACCCGCGCAGGCAGCGACTGCCGCAGGCGCAGGGCGGCGCTCTCCAGGTTGAGTTCGGCGGTCCTGAACAGGCCCTGCGGGTCGGCGAACAGCGGGCGGTTGCGCAGCCGGGTGACCGTGGCCTCGGCACGCGCGAGAGTTGCCGTAAGCAGGCGTGTGAGACTCGTGCCCGTGTGGGCGAGGCTCAGCGCAAGTTCCTCGTGGTTGGGCGCGACGCGCTCGGCGGCGGCCGTCGGTGTGGAGGCGCGCACGTCGGCGACCATGTCGGCGATGCTGTTGTCCGGCTCGTGGCCGATGCCGGTGACAACGGGCAGACGCGAGGCCGCAATCGCGCGCGCAAGACCCTCGTCATTAAAGGGCATGAGGTCCTCATAGGAGCCGCCGCCACGGACGAGGAGTACCAACTCCGCGCCGGATTCCTGCGCGGCCTCAAGACCCCTGACGAGGTGTTCCGCGGCGCCGGCGCCCTCAACGGGCACGCCCGCGACCAACACTTCTGCCAGCGGCCAGCGGCGGCGCAGCGTGCGCAACACATCGTGGATGGCCTTGCCGCGCGGCGAGGTAACGAGCGCTATCCTGGTGGGGCAGGTTGGCAGTGAGCGCTTGCGCGCGGGGTCCATCAGTCCCTCGGCCTCAAGCCGTTTTGCCCGTTGCGCGACCTTGAGCCTCAGCTCGCCCTCCCCCGCCAGGCGCAGCGCCTTCACGTCGAAGTTCATACGGCCCTTGGCGGCGTACAGAGAGAAGACACCCGTCGCTTCAACGAGCATACCCCTGCGCAGCTCAACACCTGTGCGTTGCTGGACGTTGCGCCACATGAGGCAGGGCAGCGCGGCGGCGGCATCGGTCAGGGTGAAGTAGATGGCCTTGTAGCCTGGTTTGTCCGAGAGTTCTGAGACCTCCCCCACGATGGTGACCGCTATCTGCTCAAGCGAGGATTTGGCGAGGGCCAGAGCTTCGGAGACGGAGAGTGGCTGTGCCATGTGCGTGCGGTGGGCGGGTGGCCGGGGCTCAGCGACGGGTAAGACCGAGCAGGTAGATAAGCTGGAGAACCGAGACCAGCGCGGCGGCGACATAGGTCAGCGCGGCGGACGTGAGCACCGAACGCGCGCCGCCCGTCTCGGTCGCGGGCAAGAAGCCGTAACCCTTCACATAGGCCAGCGCGCGACGCGACGCGTCGAACTCGACCGGCAACGTCACCACCTGGAAGATAATCGTGGCCGCGTACAGGGCGATGGCCAGCCAGATGAGCCCCAGTATCGACAGGAATATCCCTGCGATCAGCACGATCATCCAGGCGCCTCCCGCGATGTTGACGGCGGGCACCAGGGCGCCACGCAGCTTCGCCGGGACAAACCCGCGCGCGTGCTGCACCGCGTGCCCGCACTCGTGACAGGCGATAGCGGTAGCCGCAACGCTCGTGGAGCCGTAAACACCCTCGGACAGCGAAACGATGTTCGTCTGAGGGTTGAAGTGGTCCGTAAGCTCACCGGGAACGCGTTCGATGGCCACATGCGAAAGCCCGTTGGCGTCAAGCATCTTGCGAGCGGCCTGCGCGCCGGTGAGGCCCGAGGAGATGGGCACCTTGCTCCATTTCCGATACGTGTGCTTGATATATGCCTGCGTGCCAAACCCCACAGCAAGGGTAACGACGATCAGCAGCAGATAAGACATATTAAACCCTGCCATAACGGCTCACTCCTATCACTTTGAACAGTTCCGTTGGGACTATGGTAGACGATAATCCCTTTACTGTGCGCAGGGACGCTCCGCTTGTGACAGGAGCGTTACCTTCAGCTCCTCGCCGTCCAAGGCCAGCGAGAGCTCCCCATCGAGCAAGCGCAAAAGCTCGTCGCCGATAAGCTCGCGTCGCCAGCCTTTGAGGATCATCAGGCCCTTGCGGGTGCCCGCGGCAAGGCTGACCAGCTCGTCGCGATTCGTGAGGAAGGAGCTTGCGATGTGCAGCTCCTTTGCGCGGTGGTGCAGCAAGGCGTTCATGAGGTCGAGCTTTGCTGTGGTGCTCGCCCTGCGGCCCTGCGTCTGCTCCCGAACCGGCCATGCGCCCGGCGCCTGCTCACCGGCCGCCGCCACAGACGCAAGCATCTCCTGGGACCACCTCATCCCCAGTCTGTCCTTGATGCCCCGAATCTGGAACAGCTCCTCCAGCGAAGTCGGTTGTTTGCGGGCAACCTCAACAAGCAGCTCGTCGGTGAGTATCCATTTGCGGGGGAGATTGCGCTGCTGGGCAAGGTGCTCGCGCCAGGAGGCGACCGCGCGAACGGTGGCAAGCTGACTGCTTTTGAGTGACGAGATGCCCTTGAGCTTCTTCCAGACCTCCTCGCAATCGACGCGGTACAGTTCCTCGTCCTCCATCGCCCTGAAGTCGTCGTTGAGCCAGGTCAAACGGCCTCTGCTCTTGAGCTCGGAGACCATCGTGTTGTAGATGTCGGGCAGATAACGCACGTCGTCGGCCGCGTAGGCAAGCTGAGCGGGCGCCAGGGGCCGGCGCAGCCAGTCGGAGAAGGACTCGCCCTTCTCAAGACTGATGCCATGGTAGTGCCTCACCAGAGTAACGAGGCTCATCTGCTCGGGCAAGCCGAGGAGCAAGGCGGCGCGCTGGGTGTCGAATACCGGTTTGGTGATGGTACCGAGGGCCTGGTAGAGGATGAGGCGGTCCTGGTCCCCCGCGTGGAAGACCTTGGTGATGCGCTCGTCGGTGAACAGAGGGACGAGCGTCTGGAGGTCGAGAGAGGCCAGTGGGTCGATAATGGCGACTTGACTCTCGGTCGCCAATTGAAGGAGGCAAAGCTGGGGGTAGTAGGTTTTCTCGCGCAAGAATTCGGTGTCTATCGCAAGAGTGGTTGCCGCTGTGCACTGGACGACAAAGTCCTCAAGGGCCTGCTGCGTATCGATGTACAAAGTCATCCGCCTCGTTTCCCTGTCCAACATCGTAGAGTATCATGGTACCACTAGGGAAGCGATGAGTTATCCGGCGCTTCCCCGGGAAGTATCGACGACGTTAAACGGCACTAAAGAGAGGTTGCACCAGGCTTATGAAGGTCCTCATCATCAATAATCTGCAATCCGGGTTGCGCGACGGTTCCATCTTCGAGTTCATGCGCAAGCTCGCACAGGACGGCGACGAGTTCATCCTTCGCCATACCGACGGGCACACGCCGGTGGAGTCGCTGCTGGCCGACACCGCCGGTTGCGACCTTGTGGTGGCCGCCGGTGGCGACGGCACGATAGCGGCCACGTGCTACACGCTGCGCTCAACCGGCATCCCCATCCTGCCCTTCCCTGCGGGTACGGGCAACCTGCTCACGACGAATCTCGATCAGCCCGAGGAGCCGTATGCCCTTGTTGACCTGGTGCGCGCCTCAAGAACCTTGGACTTTGACTTGGGAGAGATCGAGTTTGAGACGGACGAGGGGCCGCAGACCAGGGGTTTTGTCGTTGCCGCAGGCGCTGGCTACGACGCGACCATCATGGCGGATGCGGCACGGCTCAAGGAGTCGCTCGGGCCGGGCGCCTATGTCGCCGCAGCCGTTGCCAACCCCAACCCAATGCTGGCCCACTTTACCCTTGAGTTGGACGGGGAGACCGTTGAGACCGACGGTATCGCCGTGTTGGTCCTCAACTTCGCGAAGATCTACCCGGACATCTCCATCACCCACGCCAACGACGCGCGCGATGGGATGCTTGAGGTCGCCGTGGTGAAGCCCCACACGGCCGTGGAGCTGCTACCTGCCTTCTTTGCGGCGTTCCTCGACAGGACGGGAGGCTTTCCCTACCGGGCCGACGCCATCGAGACCTTCCGCGCCAAGACGGTGCGCGTGAGTTCCGACCCTGTTCTCCACCTGCAATACGACGGCGAGGCGCCGAACAGCCAGACGCCGTTTTTGGCCCGCACCCTCGTGGGCGCTACCCGCCTCATCGTAACCAACCAGGAGTACGAACGCCTGACCAGAAGTTAGTCGCCTTTGGTCTCCTTGTCGGTGTGGTGTTTCTCGACGCGGTTGTTGTAGACCATCTGGATGACGGTTATCACCAGTGAGAAGCCCATCGCGAAGTAGAGGATGATGTCCATCGCCTCGATCTCGGTCCCCTCAATGAGTATCTCGACGCCCAGCGACTCCGCCACAAGCTTTACGCCGATGGCGACGATGAACACGAGCGCCAGTATCTTCATCTCCGGGTTATTGTTGATGAACTCCGAGATGGGGTCCGCGAAGATAATCATAACAAAGACGGCCAGCATGACGGCGATTATCATGATGAGTATCTCGCCGCTCATACCGAGTGCCGTGATAACGGAGTCGAGCGAGAATATCATGTCCATAACAGCGATGGTGCCGATGGCCTGCGCGAGGCTTATCTTGCCAGCCTTCTTCTCGTCGGGATGGGCGTGCTCCTCGGCGATCGCTTCGCGCGACACCTTCTCCTTTATCTCAACGATGCCCTTATACACAAGGTACAGGCCGCCCAGAAGCAGGATGAGGTCCTTGGCGTTTATCGCGGGGTCGGTACCCGGGATGGTAAACGGCAGGGTAAAGAGCGTCGCCGTGAGATGGATGACGAGAAAGCCGAGACTCAGCAGCATGATCCGCATGATGAGCGCGGCGATAAGGCCAAAGCGGCGTCCGAGGGGCTTCTTCTCCTCGGGGAGTCGGTCGGTGGTTATCGCGATAAAAACGAGGTTGTCGATTCCGAGAACCATCTCAAGGAAGATGAGCGTCAGCAGGCTCAGCCAGCCTTCAGCAGTGAAGAAGGGTGCGAATAGCTCCAATTAGTGTGCTCCCATCATAGGTTACGTTGCCAACGTGGTGATGACTGTTAATGATACGGTATCCATCGTGCGGATGTACCTCACAAATACCACGGTGTTTTCATTCCGTTGCACAGGCACTATGAGCGCATAGCCGCGGTGGCTTGGATAGCGGCAAGGAGGGCGGAAGACCAGGCCCAGTGAAGGTTGAAGCCGCCGCAGGGGCCGTCTATGCTCAGGCACTCGCCTGCCGCGAAAAGTCCGGGGTGCGTGCGTGACTCAAGCGTCGCGGGGCTGAACTGCTGCGGATCCAGCCCACCGCGCGTGACCTGCGCCTGCACCTCGGTGGGGCCGCCGCGCACCGCCAAGCGGTAATCCTTGAGGACATGCGCCAGGCGCGGCAGGGCAGTCGGGTTGAGCACCTCCGTTGGCCGCAGTCCCGCGGCGCTCAGCACCGCCAACGCGAGGCGCGCATGAAGCGTACCGGTGAGGAAGTCCGCAGCGTTCAGCTCGGCGGAGGGCCGCAGGGGGCCAGCCAGCAGGCGCAGGCGCTCGGTAAGCAGAGCCATCAGCTCGGCCTCCGTGAGCTCGGGGAACAGGTCGAGCGAGAGCACCTGCCCCGGCGAAGCGAGGCGGCTCAGGTTAAAGATGGCGATGCCGGAGACGCCGTAGTTGCGAAACAGTATCTCGCCGGTTTCCTCCCCAACGCACGCACGGCCATCCAACAGGCGCACGCGGCAGTTCACGCGGAGTCCATCAAGGCCCTTGAGCGGCTCGGCGGCGGTTTTGAGTGGACCCAGTATCGGAGTGGCCCCCAACGTCTGTTGACAGGCAAGGGCCGCAAGGTCGGGCACCACGCCGCAGGCCAGCACGACCGCACGACCCGCAAAATCCTGCTTGTCTGTCTCCACCAGCAGGCGCCTGTGCTCGCTGTGCTCATCGTGCGCGTCAGCGCTCAGGCGGCGCGCGGTGCAGCCAGTATGCACCTCAACGCCCAGACGTCGCACCTGGGCCCACAACACATCGAGAACGGAGTTCGCCGAGCGCGTACGCGGAAAGACCCAGCCGCGCTCGTCGGCAATCGTCAGCAGGCCGAGTTCCTCAAAGAACGCGCGCACCACCTCGCAGCCGTAACGGCTAAGCGTGGGCGCGACAAAATCGGGGTTGTTGTAGTACGCCGAGCCACTCGCCCCCTCAATCGCCGTGTTGCTCAGGTTGCAGCGCCCGTTGCCCGTAGCCAATACCTTCTTGCCCACGCGCTCGCCGCGCTCAAGGAGGGTCACCGCGGCTCCTGTACGCGCCGCGACAACTGCAGCCATAAGCCCCGCTGCTCCACCGCCGACGACAAGGACATCCGATTCGCACGCTCTCGGTCCGCGCACTTCCCTCAACACCTCTATTCTCATCTGAAAGGCAAAACCAACCGCCGTCTCTTAGCGCTTTTCCGTATTTCCCAATGATACCATTTGAGACTTTTCCACACTTCTACAGAGCCTTTATCGACATTTTTTCGCAATTTTACTCCCTCAAAGAGCAACCTTTTTGTTGTTCTCGGGCTTTGCGCGGGAATCTTTGGCCGCGTCAGCAATCATCCCCCTACTAAGAGCGCAGCACACGGTTGCTGCGGTAATCGTGTGTCGCGCTACGCGCTCTCCAAGCGTCGCCCGCTATCGCTCGCGACGGGATTCCGGCATAAGGCCAAAATGACGGGCGGCGGCGGCGAGGGCTTGGTACTCGCTGACACCGAGGGCTTCGCCACGGCAGGTGGGCGGGATGCCGGCAGTCGCGAGCAAGGCGTCTACCAGCAACGGGTCGAGTGCGTGGGTGGCAAAATACGAGCGCATGGAGTTGCGGATGGTCTTGCGGCGCTCGGCAAAGGCGGCCTCGATGACCATGAAGGCAAGGGCAAGCTGCGAGGCGCTCGGCTGCTCGGCATGACGCACAAGGCGGATAACCGTGGAGTCGACCCGCGGCGGTGGCAAAAAGCTCGTACGGCTCACGGCAAAGCTGGCCTGAGCCTGCGCAAGAAGCCGCAGCTTAACGGTATAGGCGCCATAATCCTTTGAGCCCGGCTCAGCCGCCATGCGCGCGGCGACCTCCTTCTGCACCATAACGGTTGCGCTCTTGAGTGTTAGCAGATACTCAAAATAGCTGAGCACGATGGTCGCCGCTACCGCATACGGCAGATTGGCAACGAGGGACGTGGGAGGGGGGGCCGAGCAAAAAGAGGACGGTTCAGGGGGGACGGGGCAAGTGTCCCCTTTTTGTCCCGTCCCCCCTGACGTCCCCCCTTTTGTCCCACTTGCCACGTCGAGGGCGTCGGCGTTGATGAGGGTGAAGCGGGCGGGGTAGCGGGCAGAAAGGTCTGTCAGCACGGGCACAAGGCGCTCGTCCTTCTCGATGGCCACCACTCGTGCACCTGCTCGCAGCAGGGCCTCTGTGAGGGTGCCGATGCCCGGCCCTACCTCAAGCACCAGTTCGTCGGGCGAAAGGTCGGCCAAGCGCAGAATGCGCCCTACCACACCATCGTCGATGAGGAAGTGCTGTCCCAGTGATTTACGGGTACCAATGCCCCACCGCGTCAGGCAGTCGATGGTGGCCTTGGGCGACGCGAGAGGCGAGTAGACGGTCACGCCTTGCCCTCGTCGGCGGATGGTCCGACAGGCGTCTCGGTGGGCGTCTCGACACGAGGCGCTTCCGTTGCTGGCCCCGAGCCCTCTCCCTGCTCACCGGAGCTGGCCTCGGCCTCTCCCCCACTCTCAGCTTTCTCGCCCCGAGCCTCGTCGCGAGGCGTCCGGGAGATGAGATTGCTGTACTCGAGGTCTATCTCGGCCTGCAACTCACCCTTGTGGTCGATGAGCATGCCGCCACGGGGATTGGGCGCAATCGGCGCCGCCTGCTCGGGCCGCTCAACATCCCCCACTTTCCTGAGAGCGTCGAGCTCGGCCTCCACCTTGGCAAGCTGCTCGGCGAGTTGGGTTGCCTGCTTCTTCTTCACAACAAAACGGGCAAAAGCCCCACCGGCGTCGATGGCGCGCTGCACAAGCCCCTCCTGCTGGGCGGTTACGCGCTTGAGCTGGGCAAGTTGGGCATGACTGTAACCTTCAAGCGCCTCCACGCGCGGAAAGACCGGCACGTCGCCGGGAGCGGAGAAGCCGATGAAATTGTTGACCTTCTCCAGATTAAAGCCCGCAACGGCCAGCGCGCTTTTTGTTGAGCCGACAAGCGGTGCGTGCCCGTGAGCGTCCCCGCCGCCGCCGACGACGAAGAGCTGGGCGGGGCGCTTCTCAGGCGCGGTGTGGCCCAGCAGATAGCGGCGCACCCAGTAAGGCTGCATGCGGTCGTAGAGGGCCTTGAGCTGGGCGGGCGGCCCCGCAAAGTACAACGGAGCGACGATGGCAAGCGCGTCGACGCGCTCAAGCACGGCTTTAAGCTCAAGGTAGTCGTCGATGAAGCGCCCGTTGTGCGTCTTGCCGGCAAACACACAGTTGCCGGTCTCGTTGCAGCCGCCGCAACCGATGCAGGGGTTGATGCGCTTCTTGGACAGCAAAAACCGCTGGGTCTTGGCGCCGGATTGCCGAGCACCCTGCTCGATGAGGTCGATAAGCGCCACGCAGGTACGGCTGCGCGGGGAGCCGGAGATAAAGAGGATGTCGGGCTTGTTCTCTTTCTTAGCTGACTTCCTGTCTGCCATGTGTTGCTCCTTAAAGGTGGTTCTCAGGATGACGCGGGCGGTGTGGCCGCGGGGGGCACTGGCGCGGCCGCAGGAGCCGCAGATGCCGATGGTTTAGCCGCTGACGGCGCGGCAACCACGCCTTTTGCCTGCGCGACTAACAATGCGACCGCTTTGGCGTTGTCCTGCCAGGAACTCGTGTCGCGGTCAAAGAAGTTGCGTGCGTTCTCAAAGAGGCGCGTGAGCAGCCTGATGGCCTCACGGCCCTCAAGGCCAAAGGCCTCCACAAGACAGGCGGCCGTGAACACCGTGTCCTCAGGACCGCAGATGGTCCCACGCAAGGGCTCCGGCGCCATGAACGGCGCGTCTGTCTCCGTCACAATGCGCTCTATCGGTGTGCGGCGCGCAGCCTCGCGCAGTTCATCATTCTTCTTAAAGGTCAGAGGACCACCAAAGGCAACGTGGCAGCCCAAATCGAGGAAGGGTTTGAGGGTCTCAAAGTCGAGGTTGAAGCAGTGCAGCAGCGTACCGGCGGCCGGCATGCCCTCCTCTTTGAGGATGCGCAGGCCATCGGCGTGCGCCTCACGGAGGTGCAGGGCAACCGGCAGCATCATCTCGTTGGCAAGCGCGAGCTGTCGCTTGAATACCTCCTGCTGCGTGGTGCGCGGGCTGAGGTCGTAGTGGTAGTCCA